>JADGPG010000100.1 GCA_017882545.1 Thermoleophilia bacterium | reverse complement strand
GCGACGGCCGCAACCCCAGAGGGCTACGACCGGCGCGCCGGCATTTCCACGACCGCCGTCGTCAGGAGCAGCCCGACGTGCTCCCGCAGTTCTCGCACTTGTAACAGGTGCCCGACCGAATCATCGTCCAACCGCAGCTACCGCAGATCACGCCGTCGTCCTGGCGAAAGGTGTACTTCCCGCCGCGCGACGGCGGCAGCGCGAGCGCGGTCTGACCGTGCCCGGCGCCGGAGGCGACCGGCAGCTCGATGACCTTCCCGCCGCTGCCGGAGTCCTCGCCGGCCTCGATCTCCGCACGGGCCTCGTCGCGCATGTCCTGCGTGATGATTCCGACCTCGCGCTTCTCCTCCTCCGTGAGGAACTGCGACGACAGCCAGCGGACGACGTAGTCCACGATCGACTTCGCCATCGGGATCTCGGGATTCGCGGTGAAGCCCGACGGGTCGAAACGCATGTGCGAGAGCTTGTCGGCCATGATCTCGAGCGGCACGCCGTGCTGCAGCGCGATCGACATGCAGATCGCCAGCGAATCCATCAGACCCGACACCGTCGAGCCCTGCTTGGCCATCTTCATGAAGACCTCGCCGGGGCTGCCGTCCTCATACTTGCCGACGGTGATATACCCGTCGTGCCCTGCGATTGAGAAGTGGTGTGTCGTCGCTTCGCGAGTGTCGGGCAGGCGCCGGCGCGTCGGATGGGCGGTGGTCACGGCGGCCTGGGCGGACTCGGACTTGCCCGTCGACAGCGGCTGCGTGCGCTTGGACCCGTCACGGTAGATCGCGAGCGCCTTGACGCCGCTCTTCCAGGCCAGCATGTAGGCCGCCATGATCTCTTCCGGTGTGGCCTCCGCCGGCATGTTGACCGTCTTCGAGATGGCGCCCGAGATGAACGGCTGCACCGCGCCCATCATGAGGATGTGACCGCGGTAGTGAATCGACCGCGTCCCGTTGATCGGGGTGAAGGCGCAGTCGAAGACCGCGAGGTGCTCACCCTTGAGCTCGGGGGCGCCTTCGATGGTCTCGTGCTCGTCGATGAACGCGATGATCGCCTCGACCTCGTCGGCCGTGTAGCCAAGCTTGGTCAACGCGGAGGGCACCGTGTTGTTGACGATCTTCATCACGCCGCCGCCGACCAGCTTCTTGTACTTGACCAGCGCAATGTCCGGCTCGACCCCGGTGGTGTCGCAGTCCATCATGAATCCGATGGTCCCCGTGGGGGCGAGTACGGACGCCTGCGCGTTGCGGAAGCCGTGGACGGCGCCGCGGTCGGCGGCCGCGCCCCATGCCTCGCGGGCCGCGTCCAGGAGCGGGGCGTCGTCGACCAGCGCGGCGCTGATCTCCTCGACCGCTCGCTGGTGCATCCGAATCACACCCTGCATGGGGGCAGCGTTGTCGGCATATCCGGCGAACGGGCCCATGCGCTCGGCCAGGTGGGTCGACTGCTCATAGGCGCGACCGGTCATCAGAGCCGTGATCGCCGCGGCGTAGGAGCGACCGGCGTCCGAGTCGTAGGGGAGCCCCTTGCTCATGACCAGCGCGCCGAGGTTGGCGTAGCCGAGGCCAAGCTGGCGGAAGTCGCGGGCGTTGCGCCGGATGTCGTCGGTCGGGTACCCGGAACGCGCCACGATGATGTCCATCGCGCTGATGGTCACGTCGATCGCCTGGCGAAAATCCTCCACCAGGAACGCGCCGTCGTCGTCGACAAACTTCATCAGATTGAGCGACGCCAGGTTGCAGGCCGAGTCGTCGATGTGCATGTACTCCGAGCACGGATTCGACGCGTTAATACGGCCCGTGTTGGGGCAGGTGTGCCAGCGATTGATCGTCGTGTCGTACTGCATGCCGGGGTCGCCGCAGACCCAGGTGGCCTCGGAGATCTCTCGCAGCAGGTCGCGGGCCTTCGCCGTCTCGAGCGTCTCGCCGGTCGTGACCGCCCGGAGGCTCCAGTCACCGTTGGCCTCGGATGCGTACATGAATTCGTCGGTCACCCGGACCGAGTTGTTGGCGTTCTGGAACTGGATCGACTGCCACGCCGCGCCGTTCATCCCCATGTCGTAGCCCATCTCACCAAGGGCCCAGGCCTTCTTCTCTTCCTCGGCCTTGCAGTTGACGAACTCGTGGATGTCGGGGTGATCGCAGTTGAGCACCACCATCTTCGCCGCGCGACGGGTCGTGCCGCCGCTCTTGATGGCGCCGGCGCAGGCATCCGCGCCGCGCATGAATGACACGGGACCGGACGCCGTTCCTCCACCCGACAGCAACTCCCGGCTGGATCGGACGTTGGAGAGGTTCAGGCCGGACCCCGACCCGCCCTTAAAGATCATCCCTTCCTTGCCGATCCACGACAGGATCGATTCCATCTCGTCCTGGACCGACAGGATGAAGCAGGCAGAACACTGCGGGTTCTCGCGCGTGCCGACGTTGAACCAGACCGGGGAGTTGAACGCCATCTTCTGGTGGACGAGCAGATGCATCAACTCCGCCTCGAAGCTGTCGGCCTCGCCCGTGTCGGCGAAGTAGCCTTCTTCCTCGCCCCACGACCGCAGCGTCAGCACGACGCGATCGATGATCTGACGGACACTCGTCTCCCGCTCCGGCGAGCCCATCGCGCCGCGGAAGTACTTGGAGGCCACCACGTTGGTCGCCAGCTGGCTCCACGCCTTCGGGACGTCGATGTCGTCCTGGTCGAAAAAGCTCTGGCCGCCCTCACCCGTGATGGAGGCGCTCCTGCGCTCCCATGTCACCTCGTCGTACGGGTGGACACCCGGAGTCGTGAAGTAGCGCCTGATGCCAAGGCGTGCACCCTGCGGGCGCTCGGCTGCAGCACGCTGATCGAGCGCCTCAGTCGCCATCCGGAACCTCCAAAGTTGTGGATGAAGTTTGCGTCGTCACGGTCTCACTCGTTCCATCGGTCGGGATGTCGTCGCGTCCGCCCCGGAGGGCGCGCAGCCGGACGCGTGCGCCGCTGCGATGGGTCGGGTCGACGTTGCCAAACAGGTGCTCGTCCATCGTCACCTGGCCGCGCGCCAGCAGCGGCTCACGCTCGAGCCGCGCCAGTTCCTCCTCGAACTCCTCGACGTCGGCGAACTGCCGGTACACCGACGCGAATCGCACGTAGGCGACCGGGTCGATCTCCTTGAGCCGGCGCAGCGCGAGTTCACCGATCATCGACGTCCGCACCTCCTGGCGCAGGCGGTTGCGCAGCTCGATCTCGATGTCGCGCACGGCGACCTCAAGCAGCCCGGTCGGGACCGGGCGCTTGTGGCAGGCACGCTGCAGGCCTGCCAACAGCTTGGCGCGGTCGAAGAACTCACGATCGCCGGAGCTCTTGATCACGACGACCGGCATTTCCTCGACGCGCTCGTACGTCGTGAAGCGGCGCCCGCAGTCGAGGCACTCGCGGCGGCGGCGGATCGCGTCTT
Source organism: Thermoleophilia bacterium (assembly GCA_017882545.1). Lineage (GTDB taxonomy): Bacteria > Actinomycetota > Thermoleophilia > Miltoncostaeales > Miltoncostaeaceae > CAITWD01. The sequence goes on along the minus strand of JADGPG010000100.1, from coordinate 8,903 downwards.
TGCTGTCGGGAACGCGCGATTCCACGACACGGTGATCAGGGTGCTCACAAAAGGGACAAATCATGGCTTATGACTATATGTGGTGTGTCGGGTCCGGTCCACACACCACATTCGGTGTGTTGGTGGTCGATATTTCACCAACACCCATGGTGTTTCCACCCCTTTTCGGGGCCCCGGGGGCGATGCTTGTCGCAATTAGCACGCAAGTCGTGCATGGCCTCGAGGCGGCGGCGCGGCGTGGCCGACGTCGATCCGCGCGCCCACGACCCGAACGGGGCTAGTTGAGGAAGCGCACCCGGCTGAGGGGCCAGTAGATGATCTCGGCCTGGCCGATGACGTTCTTCTGGGGCACGAACGGGTCGACCGCGGGGTCGGGCGGCGAGTTCACCCACTGGTGCGAGTCGCACGAGTTGGGGCGATTGTCGCCGAGCACGAGCAGGTCGTCCTTGGGCACCACGGGAAAGGTCATGTTGTATTCGGGCGTCACCGCGCCGGGGACGGTCAAGACCTTGCCGTTGACCCTCGTCACGCCGTCCTGAACCGTCACCACGTCACCGGGCAGGCCGATGACCCGCTTGACGAACGGCACGCCCTTCGTCGGCGCACAGGTCGCGATGGCGGACGGGGGCGGGGAGAACACAACGATGTCGCCGCGCTGGATCGATCGGAACCGGTAGACCACGCGGTTCGCGATGACACGATCGTTTGGCTGGATGGTCGGGACCATCGAGTCGGTGGGGATCTCGTACGGCTTCGCGATCAGCGCCTGGATGATGAAGGCGAGTACGATCGCGACCATCACCGGCAACAGCACGTCACGGACGAGGCGGCGCAACTAGATCCAATCTCCTTGGAGCCGCGGCGCTGCGCGAAGCGAGCTGCGTCGTCGGACGGGGTCGATGCCGCGACGGGAGCCCATCCCGGACAGCCACTGCTGCATTGCCCATGCCGTCAGGATGTCCTGCCCGGACGCCGGGCGAAGTTGCGTCGCCGACACGACGCGGGGACGCCATGCCGAAACCGTCGGCCGCCCCGCCCGCCGGCACCCACCGCCATATGCGTTCACGCAGTCACCGGATCCGGCGTGTGCACGCGGCGCAGCCGATGGCGCAGGCGTGGCACAAGCGTGGCGGCCTCCCACACGATCGCGCCGCTCATCTTGGACGTGCCGTAGCGACGATCGACGAACACGATGGGGATCTCGACCACCCGGAAGCCCAGCAGAATCGCGCGATAGGTCATCTCGATCTGGAATCCGTAGCCCGCCGCCGTGACCTCGTCGAGCGGAATTGCCTCGAGCACGGCGCGGCGAAAGCACTTGAAGCCGCCGGTCAGGTCTTCCACGGGGACATGCAGGATGGACTTCGCATACCGGCAGCCGCTGCGACTGATCGTGCGCCGCGTCCACCCCCACTCGGCCGTCCCGCCGCCGGGGACGTAGCGGCTCCCGAGCACGACGTCGGCGTGGTCCGCCGCGGCCACGAGATCGGGCAGCATTCGCGGATCGTGGGAGAAGTCGCAATCCATCTGGATGACCAGCTGCGCGCCCGCGTCAAGGGCGTACCGGAACCCGTCGCGGTATGCCGGCCCGATCCCGGCCTTCTCGGCGCGGTGGAGCACGTGCACCCGCGGATCCTCCGCAGACCAGTCCTCGGCGATCCGGCCCGTGCCGTCGGGCGAGCCGTCGTCGATGACCAGCACGTGGCCGTCGATCGATGATTCCCGGAACACCTCGGCCACGGCGTCGAGCATCGCGGTGATGTTCTCCGACTCATTGTAGGTCGGCAGCAGCACCCAGACGCCACCCGGCTCGTTCAACGGCAACTCCTGTCGGGTCCACCCATCGCCATACGCGCTCCATCTGCGGTACCCGACCGGATGCCGGCTCGGGGCCCGGCCGACGGTGCGTCGAGCGGTCACGGGCGGCTACAGCATACGGCGCTTTCCCGGAATTGGTTCACAGACGCTGTTCGCACGCGCCCGCGTGACGCCGTGGCGCCCCATCGTCACGGGGATGTGCAACCCTCACCCCATGCCCGGGACGCATCCGCTCGTGCTGCTGCACCCGTATCCCGCCGACGGCACCTTCTGGGACCGCCTGCGCGATGAACTCGCCGGCAATGGGCCCGTCTGGACGCCCGAGGCACCCGGTTTCGGGTCGGCTGCCGCGCAGGACGGCTGGAGCATCGGGGACACCGCCGACCGCGTTGCGACACTCATCGCCGAGGGCGCCCCGGGCGGCCGGGCCGACGTGATGGGGCTGTCGATGGGCGGCTACACGGCGCTCGCGCTCGCGGTCCGACACCCCGAACGCTGTCGGACGCTGATCCTCGCCGATACGCGTGGCGATGCCGACGATGCGCCTACCCGCCAGGGGCGCGCCGACGGGATCGCCGCGATCCGCGACGGGCGGATCGAGGCCTATCTCGACGGTTTGCTGCCACGGCTCGTGGCGCCGGATGCGACCACCGACGTGCGCGACGAACTCTCCCGGTGTGTGCGCCGTCAATCCGGGGCGGCGCTCATCGGCGCCCTCGGCGCGCTGGCCGGGCGCCCCGACCGGCGCGCGGACCTGGCCGGGATCGACGTGCCGACACTGGTCATCGTCGGCAGTCACGACGCCGTGACACCCCCGTCCCTGGCGCGGGCGCTCGCCGACGCGATTCCGGGCGCCCGGCTGGCCGAAATCCCCGGCGCCGGACACCTGAGCGCATTGGAGCGCCCGGCCGAGGTGGCCCGCCTCGTCGACGGGATGCGTACCACGACCCTCAGGTGATGCCGTCGCCCGCATACGGTGGGGGGTTCCGACCACATACCGTGGGGGGTTTGACAGATCGTTAGCCGCCTAATAGATTAACCGGTGAAACACTCCGACATTTCGCCTGCTAATAGTGAGGTTTGGCACAAATGCCGTCCCTTCCTCCCGCAATTGACCTCAATGTGCGCCGCCGTGGGCGCGGTCAGCTCGTCGTCGGGCTGCATGACCTCAACCACGATGGGCGCCAGATGCTTGACGCGCTGTCCCAGCTGCCGCAGCGCGACTTCCGAGTCGTAGCTCCCGACCTTCGCGGGCACGGTGCGTCGCCGTCGCCGAATGGGCCATGGAGCATCGATGACTTTGCGTCCGACGTCGCGCGCATCATCGCCGACGACGGCGGCCCGGCGATCGTCGTCGGTCAGGGCGTCGGCGGTGCGGCCGCACTGGCGCTCGCGCTCGGTCACCCGGGCCTGGTCAGCGGCCTCGTGGTGACGGGCATCAGCCCGCGCGGCGAGGACGCCAAGGCGCAGGACCGCTGGACCAAGGTGGCGCGCATCCTGCGCGAACGCGAGCGCGAGGGAATCGCGCTGACCGCCGAAGCGATGGCGAATCGTCCCGACTGGCGCGGGGCCCTGCCGCAGCTCGACATACCCACCGTGGTCCTGGCGACAACGGGTGACCGCACGGTTCCGGTGGACCTGCAGCGCGAGTTGGCGGTGTGGATCCGCGGCGCGGACGTGCACACGCTCAAGACCGGCCACGACGTCGCGGCCGAGTCTCCGGAGGCGTTCACCGACGCGATCGGCAACGTCCTCCACGGTGATCGGACTGCCGTCGTCGCATGATGCGGCCCGCCCCCGCCCTGACCGGGTGGGGGCGGGTGCAGCTCCCGATCAGGCTCTCGCGGCGGCGTCGGCCACGTCGTAGAGCGTGGTCCGCTGGTACGGCGTACGCCCCACCCCTTCGATCGCGGCCTCCAGCTCGTCTGCGGTGGCGAGTTGCCCGTGGGCCGCGCCGGACGCGCGCGAGATGCTCTCGTTCATCAGCGTCCCGCCGATGTCGTTGCAGCCGGCGTCAAGCAGCCGTGCCCCGGCGTCCAGGCCGAGCTTGACCCAGCTGGCCTGAATGTTCGGGATCAGGCCGTCAAAGGCGATTCGCGCGACCGCATGAATCAGGACGACTTCATCCCAGGTCGGCCCGGGCCGCGACCGCCCCTGCAGATACATCGGTGCGCCCATGTGGACGAACGGCAGCGGTACAAACTCGGTGAATCCGCCGGTGCGCCGCTGGATCTCGCGCAGCACCTCATAGTGACGCGCGAACGCGTCGGGGTAGTCGATGTGCCCGTGCATGATCGTGCTGGTCGCCCGAAGTCCGATTCTGTGGGCGTGGATCATGACGTGCGCCCACTCGGCCGTCCGCAGCTTGTCCGGGCACAGGTACTCGCGCACGCGATCGTCGAGGATCTCCGCCGCCGTCCCGGGGAGCGTTCCAAGCCCAGCGTCCTTGAGCATCTGGAGGAAGTCGGCGACGTCGATATCGAGCGTTGCCGCGCCTTGCCAGATCTCCAACGGCGTGAAGCCGTGGATGTGCATGTCGGGCAGCTCGGCCTTCACGGACTTGACGATGTCGAGGTAGAAATTGCCGTCGAAGCTCGGGTGGATGCCCCCGACCAGGCAGACCTCGGTCGCGCCGCGGTCCCACGCCTCCTTCGAACGCTCGACGATGTTCTCGATTGACAGTAGGTACGGGTCGTCGCGGAATTCAAGACTCTTCGGTCCGCGGGAGAACCCGCAGAAGCCGCACTTGAAGTAGCACTGGTTGGTGTAGTTGATGTTGCGATTGATCACATAGCTGACTGCGTCGCCGCACTCCCGTTCGCGCAGCTCATCCGCGACGGCGGCGATGGCGTCGACTTCGGCGCCGCGGGCGCCGAACAGCACCGCTATCTCCGATTCGGTCGGCGCGATGCCATCGAGCGACCGCTGCAGGATTGCGGCAATCTCCGGGCGCGAGCGGCCGGTGTCGGCCGCCGCGGCGCGTCCGGTCCACGCGTCGTCGGGCCACTCCGCCGAGAACCGCAGCTCGGGCACGGGGGCCGGCATGTCCCGTCCCGGGGCCCAGAGGTACCGCGGCCTGGCCGCGCCCGACCCGTCGGTGAGGTTGCACCACGCACGAAACTCGGTCGGCGTCAGCGCCGTCCGCATCTGATCGATGCCGACGAACAGCGGCAGCGCGGTCCGCTCGACGAGGAGGTGCCCGGACAGCCCATCACGCAACCGTCCGATCGTCTCGTCGGTCCATCCCGACGAGATCACGATGTCCGTGGCTCCGGCCGCGATGGCGTCGAGCGCCTCGTCGACCGTGTCCGCGGCGACCGAGACGCCCACCGAGAGGGCGGGCAGGTCCACCAGCTCGGCCACGGCGCCGACATCGTCGGGGTCGGCCCGCACCCAAGCGGCCTCCGCGCGAATGGCCGCATCGAGGACCTCCCGCTTGGGGCCCTCGTTGCGCACGGTGATCCGCGCGCCGGCGATGCCGCGAGCATGCAGTCGGATCGCGTGGGCGGGGGACACGAGCCAGGCGATGCCGTCCCCGGCCTCGGACCCGGCCACGACGAGAAGGCCTGCGGCCATGGCGGGCGCCGTGGGCGCGCCGGCGCCGGCCCGTGCAAACACCGTCGTTGCTCCGTGTTCGCGGTTGGCGGCGAGCGCGGAGGCGTCGGCGTCGGCCGCAACGTCGGCCGCACGGCAGAAGGTGACAATCACGTGGGGGCCTTTACCAATGCCGGCTCGGAGTCGAGCTGGGCGTGAATGAACGGGGTGACCGCGTCGGCGACGAAGCCGGGGCGGTCAATGAACTCAGGGTAGATCGTCAGCCGCTCGGTGAGGGCGTACCCGGCCTCCTCGCACAGCGATCCGAGCGCCCCGATGTTCGGCCACGGCGCCTCCGGGTTGATGAAGTCGGGCGTGAGCGGCGAGATCCCGCCCCAGTCGTCGATCCCGGCCAGCAGCAGCGGACCGTAGTCGGCGGAGAGGTTCGGCGGTGCCTGAATGTGGGCGTCGGGACCCATGATCAGGCGGGCGATCGCGCAGGTGGTCATCAGTTCGATCAGACCCGGTTCGCCCGCCGCCGCCATCGGGGTGTTCTCCTTGGCACGGAAGTTCTGGATGATGATTTCCTGGATGTGCCCGTACTCGTCCTGGAGGTCGCGCAAGGCCAGCAGGGCGTCGATCCGCTCCCGCGGGGTCTCCCCGATCCCGATCAGGATTCCCGTGGTGAACGGGATCTGCAGCCTGCCCGCCTTGCGTATCACCGCAAGGCGCGTCGACGGACGCTTATCCGGCGCATGCTCGTGCGGGCCGCCGGGACCGCACAGTCGGTCGGCGACGGTCTCGAGCATGAGGCCTTGGCTGGCCGACACCTCCTTGAGCTCGGCGAGCTCGCGCAGCGACATTACCCCGGCGTTGGGGTGCGGAAGCAGCCCTGTCTCCTCGATGACCCGCTTGCACATTGCGACGAGGTAGCCGTGGGTGGACGTGTGGCCGTAGCGCTTGAGCACCTCGCGATGGCTTGGCCAGCGGGCCTCCGGACGATCACCCAGGCAGAACAGCGCCTCCTTGCAGCCCATCCGCGCGCCCGCGCGCACAACGGCCATCACCTCGTCCGGGCTCATGGTGTGGGCTCGGGGATCGTCGGGATTCTTGGCGAATGTGCAGTAGGAGCACACGTCCCGGCAGAGATTCGTCAGCGGAATGAAGACCTTGCGCGAATAGGTGACCACCGGCTCACGGCCAAGGTCCCGCATGTGCGCGGCCGCCGCCCACAGCGCCGGATGTTGGCTTCGCGACAGGTCTGCCAGCGACAGTGCGAGCGCGCGCGGAAGTCGGCGCCCCTGGTGGGCGTAGTCGATGACGTCCCACAGTGCGGACGCCGCGGGAGGCGGCTGTACGGAGGTCATGGGTCAGACGCGCTCGGCGGCTCAGCCCGGCTCGGGGCCGGCTCCCTCACGGAAGCGTCGCCAGTCCGGCTTGCGCTTTTCCTGGAACGAGGCGATGCCCTCCTGCGGTTCCGGCCCGTAGATGTGGTTGAGCGCCACCAGCTCCAGCCCGTGCTGCACGGACCCGTGGAGCAGATCGGTCGCCGAGTTCATCGCGAGCTTCGCGAGACGGAGCCCCTGGGGCGAGCGTTGCAGGATCTGGGTGCACCAATCCTCGACCTCGGCATCGAGTTGATCGTCCGGGACGACCTTGTTGACCAGCCCCATGTCGAGGGCCTCGTGGGCGGAGTACTGCCGGGTCAGGTACAGGATCTCGCGGGCCTTCTTCTCGCCGACAACCGCCGGCATCAGCTGGCACCCCCACCACAGCGGTGCGCTGCCGATCTTGGGGCCGGCCTGCCCGAACTTCGACGACTCGCCCGCGATGGTCAGGTCGCACATGACGTTGAGTTCGTTGCCGCCGCCGATGCAGTAGCCGCGGACCTTCACGATGATCGGCTTGCCGTTGTTGCGGATCGCCGCGACGAGTCGATCGCTGACGTGATGCACGTGACGCTTTTGCTGGATCGTCCGGGTCGGATCCGCTACGTCACCGCCGACGCAAAACGCCCGCTCGCCGGCTCCGGTGAACACGATGACGCCGACGCCCTCGTCGTCGGCGGCGCGCTCGAACGCGCTACACAGCTCTTCGAGGGTCTGCGTGCGAAACGCGTTGAGCTTGGCCGGCCGATTCAGGGTAATGGTGGCGCGGGCCCCATCGACCTCGTACAGGATGTCTTCGAACTCCATCGCGGGAAGCCCTCCTCGGGGTGTCGGTCTCGGCGACGTAGACGAAGTGTAGCCATCCCCGCCGGAACGGCGACCCCTGAACCCGTGGGCATTCACGGACAGCGGAGGACGAGGAGGGTCCCGCGGCGGCGGGCCGCAAACCGGGCCCGCGGCGCTTGCGTTCGCGAATCGACTGGTGTAGATACCGAGTTTGTTCCATCCGTTACGAAACTCGGTTTCACAATGCAAGACGCCACTCACATATCGGTACCCCCGGTGCCGGCCGACGACCCGGCCCAGGATTCATTCGACACGCAGTACCGGATCCAGGCGTTGGAGCGCGCGGCGGCGATTCTCGGTGCATTCACTGCCGACGAGCCGGAGCTGCGTCTGAGTGACCTAGCGGAGCGTTTGGGACTCCACAAGGCGACGACCCACCGGTTCCTCGTGAACCTGGAGCATCTCGGGTTCGTCGAGCGGTCGCCGCGGTCGGGAAGGTTCCGGCTCGGCTGGCGCCTGTTCGAGCTCGGGGGCCTCGTCTCCCAGCGGCTGGACCTGTGGGACGAGGCGCTGCCGTTTCTGGAGGGCCTCGTGCGCGACACCGGCGAGACCGGGCACCTGGCGGTGCTCGAAGGCGGCCAGGCCGTCTACATCGAGCGGGTCGAGAGCCGGCGCGCGCTGCGTCTGCCCTCGGCCATCCGCCGCGGGTACCCTGCGCACGCCACCAACTTGGGCAAGGTCCTCCTGGCAAACGCGCATCCCGATCTGGTCAACGAGATCATCGGCGCGCGGGAACTGGCGGCCTTTACCCCGAACACCATCACCAATGTCGATCAGCTGGCGATCGAACTCACGTCGATTCGCGAGCGAGGGTATTCGGTGGACAACGAAGAGTACGACGAGGGCCTGCGCTGTATCGGGGCCCCCGTTCGCGACAGTTCCGGCCGAGTGGTTGCCGCCATCGGAATCGGCGGACCTGTCACCCGCGTCACTCCGGCCCGCATCGAAGACCTGGCACGCGTCGTCATCGCCGCTGCCCTGGGTCTCTCGCTGCGGCTGGGCGCAGGACACGCTCCTGCGTGGGCGTCGTCCGAGGCCCAGCCTCGCGATGCTGCGCACTTTCCATCACGGGGATCGCTACCGAGTCGCTAGGCTTCACGCGCGACTTCAGACCCTGATCTGTTTCGTATCAGACGAGTACTAAGGAGAAACGCCTTATGGCGACCGCAGGCACATCACGGCTTCGTCTGTCGAGCCGCACTTCGCATTTTGTGCTGCCCAAGCAGTGGGCATCCATGCGCAAGGCAGAGGCCCTGGAGAAGGAAACGGGTAAGCGGGTTATCCACTTCGAGAAGGGCGATTTCCAGGGAGACGAGT
>JADGPG010000099.1 GCA_017882545.1 Thermoleophilia bacterium | reverse complement strand
GGACCCGGCCGGCACTGCCCCGGCGTCCGAAAGTACTCGCGTATCAGCTTCTCCGAGCGCAGCCGACAGGCTGATCTTACGTCGTCCGTTCCCGTCGGCCAACCGGAACAACGCCAGGTACTCCTGTGATCTCATCCGCCGACCGAGTGCCGTTGCCGACGGACCAGGGCTACTAGATGACACCGGTGATCTCCCCCATAGCCCGAGGGAAGGCCGATGGCTCTCAGTTACTGCTGATTAGGCAGCGAGAGCGAGCTTAGGAGAAGTCTCCGCAGCTACGTATGGTCTCGGTTGTTAACGCGGTCCACCGAGTCCGCGGCTCGCTTACCGATACCCTCCTACCCCGTCGATACTGGATCGGGCCCGTACTGGCATTCAGCCTAGCAGCACCGCCACGACCGGAGCGGCGATGCGGCTAGCCCCTCCGGACCGCCCGGGCGATGTCGCGCTGCGCATCGCGCTTGGCAATCGTCTGACGCTTGTCGTACGCGCTCTTCCCGCGCCCCAGACCGAGCTCGATCTTGGCGCGCCCCTCGTGGAAATACATCCGCAGCGGGACGAGCGTGAGTCCCTTCTCGTTCAGGCGCTGGGCCAACTGCTCGATCTCCCGCCGGTGCAACAGCAGCTTGCGGGTGCGCTGCGGTTCGTGGCCCCCGTGGCTGGCGTTGGAGTACTCGGGGATCGTCGCGCCGACGAGCCAGGCCTCGCCGTTGCGGATCACCACGTAGGCATCGCCGATCGTCGCACCGCGCTCGCGCAATCCTTTGACCTCGGTCCCGATCAGCACGAGTCCGGCATCGACCGTGTCGATGATCGCGTACTCGAAACGGGCGCGCCGGTTCTGGGCGATATCGCGGAACCGTTCGTCGCGCGTGCCCTTCGTCTTTTTCTGGTTGCCCTGAGCCATGGGACGGACAGCCTAGCGCGGCCTCCGCGCCATACGGCGGTGGGCACGCTCGCGCTCGGCCCGGTCGCCGACCTTCGCGTCCGCGCGTTCGAGACGGACCCGGCCGCGGAGCGGGTCGACGTTGGCGACCCGGACGTCGATGTGCTCGCCGAGTCGTACGGCCACCGTCCCGCTCTGGTCGGTCAGTCCGATTTCCTCGTCGTCGAGCATGAGTTCCCCGCCGCCTTCGCCCCGCACGGGTAGGAAGCCCTCGAACGCCAGACCGAAGCGCAAGAACACGCCCGGGCCGATGAGCCCGGTCACCTCGGCGTCGAACGGCCGGGCCCACTTTCCCGCCTCGAGCTCCTGCTCGAGCAGGAGCGCCGCGCAGATCCGGTCGGCCTTGCGCTCAAGATCGACCGCGGCCCGTTCGGCGTCCGAGCTCTCGACGGCTGCCAGCTCGAGCTCGGGCCGCTCCGGACCGGGCACGTCGATTCCCAAGGCCCCGACCAGGGCCCGGTGCACGAGCAGGTCCGGATAGCGCCGGATCGGCGAGGTGAAGTGTAGGTACGCCGCGCTTGCAAGCCCCGAGTGGGTCACCGACTCGGCCGAATAGTAGGCCTGCTTGACCGAGCGGAGCACGAGCACCCACAGGGCCGATCGCTCGGCGTCGCCGCGCGCCGTCGCGGCGGCCAGGTGCGCCCCCACCGCCGCGGCGGCCAGACGGACGGCCTCGCGGCGCTCGGTCGGCCCGAGGTGCCCCTCCGGCAACGGTGGGGTCGCGACGTCCAGCGATGCCAGCTGCGCGTACAGGCGCTCCACGCTGTGCTGGTCCGGGTCGCCGTGATGCCGAAACATGGCCGGCGCCTTGCGCTGGATCACGTACTGGGCAACGGCCTCGTTGGCCGCAACCATGCAGTCCTCGATGAGCTGGTGGGCGGCCGTCTGATGTTCGATGTGGACGCCGTCGACCCGTGTCGAACCGAGGTCGAACACCGCCTCGCCGGAACCGATCTCGAGCGCCCCGCGCGCCATGCGGCGGGCGCGAAGCCAACCCGCGGCCGTGCGCGCGGCGGCGATCGTGGCCTCGAGTCCGGGGCCGCCGAGCGAGGCGCCGTCGAAGTGGGCGTCGACCTCCGGGTAGGTCAGTCGGCTCTCGGAGCGAATCACCGCGCGATAGAACCGCGCCTCGCGAACGGCACCGTCCGGGGCCACCAGCAACTCGGCCGTAACAACCCGCCGCGAGACACCCGGGCGCAGACTGCACAAATCGCCCGACAGACGCGGCGGGATCATCGGATCGACCAGGCCCGGGATGTACACCGAGCAGCCGCGCCGGGCCGCGTCGCGGTCGACCGCCATGCCGGGCTGCACATAGTGGCTGACGTCGGCGATGTGGACCCACAGGCGTACGCACTCGCCCTCGACCGTGGCGGCGATGGCGTCGTCGTGATCCTTGGCGCCCTCGGGGTCGATCGTGACAACCTCCTGGTCGGTCATGTCGCGTCGGCCGGGATCGGCCAGCGGGTCGCCCTCGACCATTTCCGCAACTTCGCGGTCCACGGCGCGCGGTGCGCCCAGCCCCCGCCCGTGCGACCACAGGAACCCGCGCATGACCGTCGCCGGCGCGCGGGAGCGACCGAACACCTCAACGACCCGTCCCGAACGACCGCGCACGACAACGCGGGCGAGGTCGCCAACGCGGGCGCCGCCCAACGACGACCCGGACATCCTGATGTCCTCTCCTGCCGCAAAGGCCGGCCGGGCGATCGCACCGCGTCCCGCGCCCACGATCTCGACCACCAACTCCTGGGCCGGGACGCCGCGCGCCATCAGCGGCCCGCCGCGGCGGCTTGGACCGCGCGCGCGAGCCCGGGATCCAGCGCGCCCTCGGGCGTGGCGGAGACGACGATGTTCGGGAGCAGGCCCTTGTGGTTCAGATCAAGGCCCTTCGGCGTCAAATAGCGGGCGATGGTGTAGTGCAGTGCGCCGCCGTTGGGCAGGGTCACCGTCCGCTGCACCACCGCCTTGCCGAAGGTCTTCTGTCCGACCAGAATTGCGCGCCCGTCGTCGCGAAGCGCGCCCGAGACGATCTCCGACGCGCTGGCGCTGTAGCGGTCCACCAACACGACCAGCGGGAGAGTCGTGACCGGCGACGAGGTGGTCTTGAGCTCTTGGCGGGGATCATGCAGACCGACCGTGGTCACGACCGGTGACCGCTTCGGCACGAACGCGCCGACCACGTCGACTGCCTCGTCGACGAGCCCGCCCGGATTTCCACGGAGGTCGAGCACCAGCCCGGTCGCGCCGCGGGCGGCCAGCGACGTCGCGGCCTGCCGGACCGCCGCCGCCGCGCCCTGATCGAACTCGAGCAGCCGAATCACGCCGATCCTGTGGCCGGCGATGGTGTGCATGCTCGTCTCGACCAGCTCGAGGTGCAGCTCCGTGCGCACCATGTGGGCCGTCACGGCGGCACCGGTCGGCGTCCGGACGGTCACGGTGACCGGCGTACCCTTGGTGCCGCGAATCGCATTGGTGACCGTGTTCAGGGGCTTGCCGACCATGACTACCCCGTTGACGGCGGTTATGACGTCGCCCTTGGCGAGTCCGGCACTGTGGGCGGGGCCGTCGGCAAACACCGTCCCGATCACCGCATCCGTCCCACGCTCGAGCACTTGGATGCCGACCCCGACATAGAGCCCCTGGGTCTCCCGCTGCATCGCCGCGTACTCGGGCGGATCCAGGTAGTACGTGTACGGATCGTGTAGCGAGGCGAGCATGCCGTCGATCGATGCGCGGGTCATCGTGGTGGTGTCGACCGGTGTGTAGTACCCCGACTTGAGTTCGTTTTCGATGTCGGCGGCCAGCGAGTCGCTGCCGGCGCCGAGCACGGCACCGCGGATACCGCTTGGCAGCCGCGTGAGCCCGCTCGCCTGGGGGTGCCCGCCGACGAGGATGCCGGCCGCGAAGATAGCCAGCACCGCCACGACGCTGATGATAATCGCCGGCAGCCGCAGGCGATGTCGAGGCGGTTGGTCCATGGGGGGCGTCCGGGTGACCGGTCCGGCGCGGGGCCGGTCCGGTCGCGCGGAGCTAGACCTTCAGGAACCGCCGCAGGGTGACACCGCTGCCGAAGGCGCCGACGAGCCCGCCGGCCAGGATCAGAATCACCGCGAGACTGCCGAACCCGATTGTCGACACGTTGCTCTTGGTCAGCGAGTCGGTGTTGTTGTTGATCCAGGGCTCCACAATGAACACCTTGGCCAGATACAGGGCGAACACCGACGCGATCGCGCCGATCACGCCGCAGATGATCCCCTCGATGACAAACGGCCATCGGATGAACCAGTTCGTGGCGCCGACGAGCCGCATCACCTCCACCTCGCGCCGCCGGGCGAAGATCGACAGCCGGATGGTGTTGCCGATCAGGAGTACCGCCGCGATCAACAGGATGAGGATCAGCACGAAGCCCGTGTACTGGATGAACTTGGCCACCGAGAGCAGTCGGTTGGTGGTCGTCGCCGCGTAGTTGATGCCCTGCCCCTGCATCGTCGTGTCGATGGCGGGGTTGCCGCGCAAGGCCGCCGCGATCTGGGCATCCTTGGCCGGGTCGTTCGGGATGATGTCGAACGAGGCCGGCAGCGGGTTGTTGGGCAGCAGGTTCAGAATCGACTGATCCGAGAGCTCACTCTTCAGCCGCTGGAGCGCCTGCTGCTTCGAGACGAACACATAGCTCTTGACCAGGCCCTGGCTGTGCAGGTTGGTGATGCTCCCTTGCAGGCTTGTGACCTGGGCGTCGGTTGCCGCATCGGCCACGTACACCGAGATGTCCAGGCGCGACTTCTCCTGGTTGACCGCCGACTGCACGTACAGGTACGACGGGATGAATGTGCCGAGGATGAACACGGCGATCATCACCGTCACGATGGCCGCGACCGAGATGGCGACGTTTGACCGGATCGACCGAATCGCCTCGCGGAAGAAGAAACTCAGCCTCATGGCTCCACCGTCGCGTAGCTCGCCTTGCGCTCGTCACGTACCAGGCGCCCGTTCTCAAGCGCGATCACCCGCATCTGCATCTTGTCCACCAGCTCACGGTCGTGGGTCGCCATCACCACGGTCGTACCGGTGCGGTTGATCCGGTAGAGCAGCTGCATGATCCCGATCGACGTGTCCGGGTCGAGGTTGCCCGTCGGCTCGTCGGCGATCAGCAGGCGCGGGTGGTTCACGAAGGCGCGCGCGATCGACACCCGCTGCTGCTCGCCGCCCGAGAGCTCGTCCGGAAGGCGATCCGACTTGTCCGCCAGGCCGGTCAGCGACAGGATCTCGGGCACCTTGCGGCGGATGGCCCGCGGTGCGTCGCCGGTCACCTCGAGGGCGTAGGCGACGTTCTCGTAGATGTTGCGGCCGGGCAGCAGTTTGAAGTCCTGGAAGACACACCCGATACCGCGACGCAGATACGGCACCTTGTTGCGGCGAAGTTTGCCGAGATCACGGCCGCCGACGGTCACGGTGCCCTCGCTCGCGTCGAGCTCCTTGATCAGTAGCCGGATGAAGGTCGACTTTCCGGATCCGGACGCGCCCACCAGGAACACGAACTCACCGGCGTCAATCGACACCGAGACGTCGTCGAGCCCGAGCACGTCGCTGCCGTACCGCTTGGTGACACCTTCAAAGATGACCATCGGACCGTCGCCGGCGCGCAGCAGACTGCGGCGATCGATCCGGCGTTCCGGATCCCGGGTCGGGCGTTCGGGCGGCCGTGATTCCTCCGCTGAATTCAGCTCGGTATCACTGTCGGTGCTCATGCAGCAATCCTCGGTGAGGCGATCGGCATCGATCGCCGGTTGGGAACCCGGATGTGGCGAATCCGGTTTGGCCTCGGCGCACGGACAGCGTCCCGGAGGCATGTGAAGGGTAGCGAGGCGCCGCGCCGCGTGTCAATCGGTCGAAACTCCTGCAAATCGCCGCAATGGATAATGGGCGACATGAAAGTCTGTTCGCCGCGGACGCCCGAAGTCCTTGACGGGGCGCCGTCTGTGGTTGTCCGACCGGGGCTCAGTTGAGCTTCGCCCGTCGTTCGAGCTCGGCGCGGATAAAGCCGTCGAGCTCACCGTCGAGTACGGCCTGGGCGTTGCCGACCTCAACGCCGGTGCGCAGATCCTTGACGAGCGTGTACGGATGCACGACGTAGCTGCGGATCTGGCTGCCGAAGCCGATCTTCAGCGTCTCGCCCCGCGCCCGGGCCGCCTCCTCCTCGCGCCGCTCGAGCTCCTGCTGGACGATGCGCGCCCGCAGCATGCTCATCGCCGTCGCGCGGTTCTGCATCTGCGACCGCTCGTTCTGGCACTGCACCACGATGCCCGTCGGCAGATGGGTGATACGGACGGCGGACTCGGTCTTGTTGACGTGCTGGCCGCCTGCGCCGGATGCCCGGTACGTATCGATCTTGAGGTCCTTCTCGTCGACCTCCACCGGGACGTCATCGCTGACGAGCGGCGCAACATCGACCGCTGCGAACGAGGTCTGGCGCCGGTGTGCGGAGTCAAACGGCGAGAGCCGCACCAGGCGGTGCACGCCGCGCTCGGCCGAGGTCAGCCCGTAGGCGCTCGGCCCGGAGATCGTCAGCGTGACGCTCTTGATGCCGGCCTCGGTGCCCTCCTGCATCTCCTTGATGTCGGTCGCAAACCCGCGCGCGTCGGCCCAGCGCATGTACATACGCATCAGCATCTCGGCCCAGTCCTGCGCGTCGGTGCCGCCCTCGCCGGCATTGATGGTCATCACCGCGTCGCCGGCGTCGTGCTCGCCCGAGAACAGCCGCGCCTCCTCGAGGCGCGCCAGGAGCGACTCCACGCGTCCGAGGCCGTCGGCCAGCTCCTCGAGAAATTCCGCACCCTCGTCGCCACCGCGGGCGACCTCGATCAGATCGTCGAGATCTGTGACATCGGCCGCCAGCTGCTCATATTCCGCGCGGCGGTCGCGCACGGCCGCGTGCTCGGACGACACCCGCGAGGCGGCCTGCGGGTCGTCCCAGAACCCGGGCTCCTGCATCGCGTCCTCGAGCTGCTGCTGCCGCGCCGCGAGGCGATCGGGGTCCAGGTAGTCGCCGAGCAGCCCCACCCGTGCGCGCAGTCCGGAGATGCGCTGGGCGAGTTCTTCAACGGTCGTCGGGTCCGGCTCGGTCATCGTCGGGGCGTGCGGCCGGCTAGGCCGCGGCGCCGTGGCACTTCTTGTACTTGAGTCCCGATCCGCACCAACAGGGATCGTTGCGGCCGATCCGCTGCTCGTCGGTGAGGGTCCGCTGCTCGACCACGCGGGGCGCCTCGCGTGGTTCGGTTTCCGCGACGGCGGTCAGCCCCGGATCCTGGGCGACCTGGGCCTCAAGCGCCTGGAATCCCTGGATCGGTTCGGCCTGGTAGGTGTAGTCGACCTGGGTCGGCTGGACGACCTCGCGCTCTTCGGGCGGCGCCGTCTCGACGTGGAACATGAAGCGCACGAACTCGCTGCGGATCAGTGCCATCATCTCGTCAAACATCTCGTGGCCCTCGGTGCGATACGAGGACAGCGGGTCGAGCTGGGCGAGCGCCCGCAGATGGATGCCCTCACGCAGGTAGTCCATCGCGTACAGGTGCTCGCGCCAGTGCAGGTCGACCACCTGCAACAGGACATACCGCTCCCACTCGCGGATATTCTCCGGACCGATCGCCTCTTCCTGGCGCTCGTAGGCGTCCATCGCGTCGTCCTCGAGCCGGTCGAGCAGGTCCTCGCGGGTCACCGTGCCCGACTCCCCGGGCGCGAGCAACTGCTGGTCAGACAGGGACACGGGGTAATAGGTCCGCAGGCTCGCCATGAGGCCCGGGACGTCCCACTCAGTCTCGTCGAGGTCCTCCGGCGCGTAGCGATCGACCTCGGCCACCAGCACCTCGGCGATCCAGTCGCGGGCCTGCTCGGAGAGGTCCTCGCCCTCGAGCACGCGGCGGCGCTCGGCGTAGATGACCTCGCGCTGCTTGTTGAGGACGTCGTCGTACTCCAACACCGTCTTGCGGATGTTGAAGTTCATCTCCTCGACCTTCTTCTGCGCGCCCTCGATCGTGCGCGTCAGCATCTTCGACTCGATCGGCAAGTCGTCGCCCGGCCCGAGTCGGTCGAGGATCTTGTAGATACGGTCCCCGGCGAATACTCGGATCAGGTCGTCTTCGGCGGAGAGGTAGAAGCGGGTGCGTCCGGAATCGCCCTGACGTCCGGAACGCCCGCGCAGCTGGTTGTCGATCCGTCGGCTCTCGTGGCGCTCGGTACCGACCACGTACAGCCCGCCGAGGTCCTCGACGCCCTCCCCCAGCTTGATGTCGACACCACGGCCGGCCATGTTGGTCGCGATCGTGACCGCGCCGACCTTGCCGGCGTCCTTGATGATTTCGGCCTCGCGCTCGTGCTGCTTGGCGTTGAGGACGTTGTGCGGAATGCCGCGACGGTCCAGCTGCTGGGACAGCGATTCGGAGATCTCGACGGAGATCGTGCCGACCAGCACCGGCTGCCCGTGCTCATGGGCCGCAGCGATGTCCTCGACCACGGCGGCGAACTTGGCCTCACGGGTCTTGAAGATGTAGTCCTGCTCGTCGGTCCGACAGACGGCCCTGTTGGTCGGAATCGAGACCACGTCGGCGTTGTAGATGCGGTTGAACTCGTTGGCTTCGGTCGCGGCGGTACCGGTCATGCCGGAGAGCTTTTCGTACATGCGGAAGTAGTTCTGAAGGGTGATCGTCGCCAGGGTCTGGTTCTCCTCCCGGATCCGCTGCCCCTCCTTGGCCTCGATCGCCTGGTGCAGCCCCTCCGAGTAGCGCCGCCCCTCAAGCACCCGACCGGTGAACTCGTCGACGATGAGCACCTCGCCCTCGCGGACGATGTACTCCTTGTCCTTGTGGTAGAGCGCGTCGGCCTTCAGCGCCTGGATCAGGTGGTTGACCAGCTGACCGTTGACGTCGAGATAGAGATTCTCGATTCCCAGCGCCTTCTCCACCTTGGAGACGCCGCTCTCGGTCGGGGCCACCGACCGCGCCTTCTCGTCGACCTCGTAGTCGGTGTTCTTGCGCAGCGTCGGCACGATCCGTGCGAACCGGTAGTAGGAATCGGCGGCGGCTTCCGGGATGCCCGAGATGATCAGCGGGGTCCGGGCTTCGTCGATGAGGATCGAGTCGACCTCGTCCACGATGCAGAAGTTGTAGCCGCGCTGCACGGTGTCCACGAGTTGGACGGCCATGTTGTCGCGCAGGTAGTCGAAACCGAACTCAGCGTTGGTCCCGTAGGTCGCGTCGGCCGCGTAGGCCTCCCGCCGCGCAAGCGGGTCGAGGGTCGTTTCGATGACCCCGACGGATACGCCCAGGCCTTCGTAGACGGGACGCATCCACTCGGCGGCGCGGCGGGCCAGGTAGTCGTTGACCGTCACGACGTGCACACCCTGGCCTCCGAGCGCGTTGAGATACACGGCGGCCGTCGCCGAGAAGGTCTTGCCCTCGCCGGTCTTCATTTCGGCGATGCGCCCAGCGTGCAGGACTTGGGCGCCGACCAGCTGGACGTCGTAGAGGCGCATCCCCATCGTGCGCCGCCCGACCTCGCGGACGAGTGCGAAGGCGTCAATGAGCAGGTCGTCGAGATCGGCGCCGTTGGCGGCCTGTTCCCGCAGCCCGAGCGAGCGCTCGGTCAGCTGCGCGTCGGTCAGCGCCTCAAGCTCCGGTTCCCGGGCGCCGATCGCCACCACGCGCGACTGCATTTGCTTGACCTGGCGACCTTCGCCGATCCGCAACACCTTGTTGAGCAGGTCCGTCGACACCTCTACCTCAAACCGTTTGCCGAAAGGGGTCCCGCGATCGTAGCAACGGCGCTCACGGTCACGGGACCACACTCGGTGTGCGCCCTGGCGGGCGCGGGGTTGCTACGCCAGTTCGGGAACGATGAGCCCGACGTCGCCGTCGCGGCGGCGGTAGACCACATTGACGTCACCCGTCTCCGCGCTGCGGAAGACATAGAAGTCGTGGTGCAGCATGTCCATGTGCAGCGCCGCCTCTTCCGAGGACATCGGCTTGAGGGCGAACTGCTTGGTCTTGACCACCTTCGGACCCTCGGCCTCGGCCTCGTGCTGCAGCTCCGGCGCAATTGTCTCGACGGGCTCGGGCAGGTGCTCGTGCGGCGCACGGTGACGCCGGCGGCGCTCGCGGTAACGGGCGGCCTGACGCTCGAGCTTGTGCGCAGCCATGTCGATTGCGGTGTACATGTCCTCGGCGCTCTCATGCACGCGCAGCACCCCGCCGCGCGTCCGCACGGTGATCTCGGCCGTCTGCGGCTTGGCGATCTTCGGGTTGCGCTCGACCGAGAGCTCCAACTCGACAATCGGCGGCTCGTCCCACGGCGGCAGGATCTTGGTCAGCCGCTGCAGCTTGCGCTCGGCGTGGTCGAAGAGCGCATCGGTCACGGGCACGTTCTTGCCCTTTACTTGAAGCTGCATGTGCCCCCTCTGTTCGTACACGGACCAGGCCGTTTCCTGGATCGTATCGCGGTCATGCGACCGTCACGTGTTTGGTGTGGAAGTTGTTGAACGGGTCAGGTCGGCCGCCAGCGGGTCGGCGGCGGCGGCGGCTGTGCGCAGGGTGTCAGCGAATGGTGGCCGATGCACGCCCTGCTCGGTGACGATCGCGGTCACCAGCCGCGCCGGAGTCCGGTCAAAGGCCGGATTGCGCACGGCCACGCCTGCGGGAGCGGCGCTGCGGCCGAATAGCGCGATCTCGTGGACCTCGGCGGCGGCACGCTCCTCGATTAGCACCTCGGCGGCCGTCGCCGTCTCCAGGTCGATCGTCGACGTCGGGGCGGACACGATGAACGGGATCCCGTGTTCGCGGGCCAGCACGGCCAGCGCGTACGTGCCGATCTTATTGACGACGTCCCCGTTGGCGGCGATCCGGTCCGCCCCGACGATCACGTGGGTGACCTCGCCGGCGGCCATCAGCGACGCCGCCATCGAGTCGGTGATCAACACGAACGGGATCCCGTCGCGCTCGAGCTCCCATGCGGTCAGGCGAGCCCCTTGCAGGAGGGGGCGCGTCTCGCAGGCGATGACCCGGATCGACGGATCCGCGGCGTAGGCGGACCGGACCACGCCGAGGGCGGTCCCGTAGCCCCCGGTCGCGAGCGCACCGGTGTTGCAGATGGTCATGATCCGCGCACCGCGGTGCAACAGCGTCGCCCCGTGCGCACCCATGGCACGGCAGCGGGCGACCTCCGCGTCGTGCAGGCGCTTGGCGAACAGTCGCAGGCTCGCGGTCATGGCCTCCGTCGGGCCGGGGTGGCCGGCCAGGATCTCACCCTGGCGGGCGATCGCCCAGGACAGGTTGGCCGCAGTCGGGCGCGCCGCGGCAAGGGCGGCGGCGGCACCGAGCACGGTCGTACGGTAGGCCTCGATGTCGTCGTGATCGGCCAGTTGGGCGGCCAGGGCCACGCCCATCGCCCCCGCGATCCCGATCGCCGGAGCCCCGCGGACGGCCAGCTCACGAATCGCAGATTCGACCTCCTGCCAACTCGCCAGGCGCCGGTAGACGACCTCGCCGGGCAACCGGGTCTGATCCAGCAGGATGACGACCCCGTCGCCGAGGGCGATGACCTCCTGCGGGTCAAGGCCGGCCCCGCCCGACAGCGACACGGAGCCGGCGACACCGGGCGACGACATGGCGGCGGCGCTCAGACGGTCAGGCCGGGCCGGGCTGGCGCCCGTAGCCGGTCTCGGCCAGGCGCAGCTTGAGTCGCCCGATCATGTCCACCGGACCCGGATCGACGCCTCGCGCGATCGCCATGTACAGCGAGACGTAATCGCCCAGCATCACCAGGTCGAGCACCCGGCCCAGCGGCGTCGCGCCGTCGGCCGCAAGCTCCAGCGCCCCGCCGACAGAGGGGGTGATCAGATCCCGGGTCAGATCGAAGCGCCGCTCGGTCTGGCGGTGGTGGTGCGGGTCGCGCAGCATCACCAGCTGGGTGAGACCGCCCACCGGTGTCTCACCGGTGTAGGCGCAGATCTCGTTGTGGTCGGCCTCGGGCAGCACGGCCCAGTAGGCCGGCAGCTCCGCGTTCTCGTTGATCTGGCACTTCCAGCGCTGCGCCACGGCCGCCGTCGTCTCGGCGCCCCAGATCACCGGCACGGCGTCGGTCAGGCCGAGCGCGACCTGCTTTGCCAGATTTCGATCGGTCGGCACCATGGGGGCCAGGGCGCCAACCGCTGCGGCGATGACCGTCCGGGCGTCGTCGAGCTCGGCGTCGGGCGGGGCGATCACACCGAGCCGGCCGAGCACCACGACCAGCGGCACGAGCAGCTCGAGGATGGCCGCGCGGGGCTGCAAGCCGGGTGGGAGATCGATTACCGGAACGCCCATGTCGCGGTAGAAGGTCCCCAGCTTGCCACCGCTGGTGATGGCCACGCACGGCGCATTGCGCTCGGTCGCCTGACTGGCGATCGTCAGCGTCTCCTCGGTCTCACCCGAGTACGAGCTGAGAATCACAAGCGTGTTCTCGCCGACCCACCCCGGGATGTAGTAGTCGCGCAGGACCGCCGTCGGGTGGCGCAGGCGCTCACGCCAGGCGCCGGCGACCAGGTCGCCGGCGATGCCGGAGCCGCCCATGCCGGCGATCGCGACGCTCGTGATGGCCCCGGGCTCCCAGACCAGATCCGCCGCGAGCGCCCCGGCGCGCGCGCGGTCAAAGGTCGCCACCGACCGTCCGATCACGTCGAACAGCCGCAGCGAATCGCTCTCATACGACCCCTGGCGGTCCAGCATTCCGTCGCTCATCAGTGCCCTTTCGCGTTGCCGTCGCCGGCGGCGGTGCGGATCTCGCCGACGTCGATGATCGTCGGGCCGACAATGTGCAGGTCCGGGACGACCCGCGCGCGGTCGCCGATCACGACAAGCCCCACGAGCCGGGCCCCGGCGCCAACCTCGACGCCCTCGCCGACCACACAGCCTTCGATGTATGCATTCGGGCCGACACGCGTCCGTGCACCGAGCACGGTCCCGATGACCGACGCCCCGGCTGCCACCGCGCTCCCGGCCCCGATGCATGATCGATCGGCAATTCGGGCCCCTTCCTCAACGACCGCGCCCGGACCGATGTAGACCTCGCCGGCGACGCCCGCGGTCGGCACGGCGCCGTTGAGCATGTCGCGGTGCGCCTCCAAGTACGACTGCGGCGTCCCGATGTCGCGCCAGTAGCAGTCGCTCGGGTACCCGTACAGCCCGCCCCCGGCGGCGACCCGCGGAAAGACCTCGCGCTCGATGGAGCAGGCGACGCCGGCCGGGATCGACTCGATCACCTCGCGCGAGAGGAGGTAGGTGCCGGCATTGATTAGGTAGGGCTCGCCGGGGATCAGCTCGCCCGGTGACGGCTTCTCGACAAATTCCCTGACCGCGCGGTCGTCGCGCAGCCGCACAAGCCCATAGGCGCTCGGGTCCTGCACGGGGGTCAGCGCCACCGTGGCGGCGGCCCCCGACACGCGGTGGGCGGCCATCAGGGCGCCCAGGTCAAGGTCGGTGAGGATATCGCCGTTGAGCACGAGCACGTCGCCCGGGTGTGCGAACGCCGGCACGGCGTTGGCAACGGCCCCGGCGGTGCCCAGCGGTATCGGGTCGGTCACGTAGCGGACGCGGATTGCGAAGCCGGCCCCGTCGCCAAAGTACGCTTCCAGCGCATCCGGCCGATAGCCGCACGAGAACACCACCTCCGTGACCCCGTACCGCGCGAGATGATCGAGCTGATGGGCCACCATCGGCCGATCGAACAGCGGCATCATCGGCTTCGGGCGCGTCTCGGTAAGCGGGCGCAGACGCGTCCCCTGCCCGCCGACGAGAATGACCGCCTGGACCCCCATCAGCGGGTCCCCCCGGCGCCTGGGTCGGCCGGCCGGCTCAACCCGGTGCGTTCGCTCACTGCTCACTCCCCGTCATCGCGCCGCGCGCGGCGATCCGTCGCCCGGCGCCTGCCGGATGCGACATCGTCTCATGCCGGCGCAACCCCGGACTCATATGACGTACTCGGGGCTCATGCTCGTGGACGCCACGGCCCGGACGAACGCCACCAGCGATTGCCGGTACGGGCCGAGGCTCGACATCTCCACATACTCGTCCGGTCCGTGATGCCCGGCGCCGACGGGACCGAACTCGACGGCCGGGACCCCCTTCTGGACGAACGGAATGGCGTCGGAGGAGCCGTCGCGGCCGACGACGCGGGCCTGCGGGTCGGCGCGGCGCGCCGCCTCGACCAACGCCTCGACGAACGGATGCGTGCTCGACACGTTGGCCGCCGGCTTGTCGACGACCACGTCGATCCGCACCGACGGGTCCAGGGCCCGGGCATCGGCCACGATCTTGCTGCGGTCCTGGCCCGGCAGCGAGCGGATGTCGACCCACATGTCGCACGTGTCCGGCACGCTGTTGAGCGCGTCGCCGCCGTCGATGCGGCTGAGGTTGATCGACGGGCTCGGGAACATCTCCGACGATTCGGTCATGAACGGCAGGTCGGTCATACGTCCGTAGAGCTCAATTGCGCGCAGCACGGCGTTCTGGCCCAGCCATGGCGTCGATCCGTGTGCCGCCACCCCGGGAACGCGCGCGCACAGCAGCACGACGCCCTTGGCCTGAATCCCCACGTGCAGATCGGTCGGCTCGCCGCAGATCACGAAATCGGCGGTCAAACCGTCCCGCACGAGCCCCTCCGAGCAGTTGAGGCCGGGATCGCTGCGCTCCTCGTCGGGCACGATCAGGAAGTCCAGGACGGCGCCGTCGGATGGTTGGCGGGAGAACTCGGCGGTCGCCAGCATCATCGCCGCCAGCGCGCCCTTCATGTCGTACGCCCCGCGTCCGTACAGACGTCCGCCCCGACGGACCGGGGCGAACTGCTCCGGATGCCCGGGCACCACGTCCATGTGGCCGTTGAACAGGACCCGCGTCGCCCCGGCGCCGGCGGTGGCGATCAGGCAGCGGCGCTCGCCGACCCACTCCTCGCGGATCCGGACGTCGCGGGCGTGCATCCACCCGGCCACGAAGTCCATCGCTCGCTCCAGGCCGGCCGCCGTCGATGTGTCGAATGCGAGCAGTTGCTCGGCCAGTTGAACCTCGTTCACGCCGGACAGATTACCCGACCGGGTCGCCGCGACCCGATCGCGCTCACGCGGCGAGGTCGGCCGGCTCGGGCGCGCGTCCGTCGTCGATCTCGGGCACCGGCCTCCGGAGGGTCCACAGGCCCCAGATCCCGAGAAGCACCGCACACGTCACGAAGCTCCAGCGGATCCCGACGACCTCGGCCCAGAGCCCAGCCGCGAGCGATCCCACCGCGATCGGGCCAATCACCGCCAGCTGATAGAGGCCGAGCATTCTGCCGACCATTGACCGCGGCGCGCGCAGCTGAACGGATGTGTTGGCGACGATGAACATCCAGATCCAAAACGCACCGCACAGGGCCATGGCCACGAGGCCGAGGCCGAGCGTCGGCGCAGCGGCCACGCCCGTCATCGTCACCGCGAACAGCAATGTCGCCACGGTTAGCGCCCGACCACGCGTGAGGCCGTGTGCTTGGGCCCGGTCGAGCACCCAGGCCCCGACGAGCGCCCCGCCGCCCATCGCTCCGAGCAGGAGTCCGAGTCCGACCGCCCCGCTGCCGAGCGTGTGGGCGATCACCGGTGCGAGCTCCTGGATCGGGGCCGCAAGCGCCGCGAACACCGCCATGGCGACCAGCAGCCGGTGGATCGCCGGGTCCCGCCAGGCGAAGACCAGCGCGCGCCGCGTCGAGACCAGCGCCGCCCGCGGTCCGCTCGGACGCACCTGGACCCATCCGAGGACGACGACCAGCGCCAGGAACGAAAACGCGTTCAGCCCAAAGCACCACGTCGCCCCGACGAGTCCGAGCAGGATCCCGCCGAGTGCCGGGCCGGCCAGCCGTGCGACGTTGACCCCGGCGGCATTCAGGGCGACGGCCTGCTCGAAGTGCTCGACCGGCACCAGGGCCGGCACCAACGCCAGGACGGCCGGCAACCCGAGCGCAAACCCGACCCCGAGCGCGAACGTGAGCACGAAGATCACCGGCACGCTCAGCAGGCCCAGCAGCGACATCACGGCCATCGCCGCGGCGGCGACCCCCTGGAGCGCAAACGTCCAGCGGCCGACCATGCGGCGGTCGAAGCGGTCGGCAAGCCGCCCACCGGTGGTCGACAGCAGGAACGCCGGGCCACGCGAGACCAGCGCAAGCGCCCCGACCATTCCCGGCGAATGGGTCAGGTGGTAGACGAGGTATCCGGCGGCGACCGTCTGGAGCCAGCTGCCGCAGTTGGAGATCAGGGACGCGATCCAGAACTGGCGAAAGCCGTGAATCTGCAGGACCGACGGGACGCCGGGCACCATCGACCGCGAGCGCACGGTCGGCGTGTCGTGGGGATCCTCGATGTCGCTCATGGCGTGCGGCGCCTTGTCATCGGGTCCCGTAATGACGGCGGGCCCAGGGTCCGCCGGGGGCACGGCGGCGACGCGGGCACCAGGTCCGCCCCGCCACGTGCCGCTACTTGTACTCTTCGGCGACCTTGATCAGGTTCTCGGCGCGCCGCTTCTCGGCGTCCGCGTTCGTGCGCGCCACCTCGTCGTCGCCCGCCGTCTCGAGGGCGTCCTCGGCGGCGCTCAAGTCCGCCTGGGCCCGGGCCAGGTCGATCTCCTCGACCGGGATCGCCTGCTCGACGAGCACCAGCACCTCGCTGCCGTCAATGGTGACGTAGCCCTCGCTGGTGGCGAACACGGCCTCGCCCCCTGCGGCGCCGACCACACGGGTCTTGCCGTGGGCCAGCGTGCACACCATCGGCTCGTGGCGCGGCAGCAGGCCGACCGGCCCCGCCTCGCCCGGCGCCACGACCATGGTCGCCCCGCCGGCGAAGACGGCGCCGACCGGGGTGAGGACGCGGACGTCCAGCGGGCCGGATTCGGACGACATTGCCTAACTCCGCAACGAGGAGGCCTTCTCGACCGCCTCGTCGATGGAGCCGACCAGGAAGAAGGCCTGCTCGGGAAGGTCGTCGTGCTGACCCTCGACGATCTCGCGGAATCCGCGGATGGTCTCGGACAACGGCACGTAGGAGCCCGGGGTGCCGGTGAAGGCCTCCGCGACATGGAACGGCTGCGACAGGAACCGCTCGATCCGTCGGGCGCGCCCGACGGCGAGCTTCTGCTCGTCGGTGAGCTCGTCCACACCCAGGATGGCGATGATGTCCTGGAGGTCCTTGTAGGTCTGCAGGGTCTCCTGGACACGTCGGGCCGTGTCGTAGTGCTCGTCGCCGACGACGTCGCGCGTCAGGATGCGGCTGGTCGAGTCGAGCGGGTCCACCGCGGGGTAGATGCCCTTGGCCGCAATGTCACGCGAGAGCACGGTCGTGGCGTCGAGGTGGGCGAACGAGGCGGCAGGCGCGGGGTCGGTGAGGTCGTCTGCGGGGACGTAGATGGCCTGCACCGAGGTG
>JADGPG010000098.1 GCA_017882545.1 Thermoleophilia bacterium | reverse complement strand
TGCGTCGGTGTGGCCGACCGCGGTGATGATGCCCGCCCCGGTGAGTTTGGCGACCGCCGCGAGGCCGCCGTCGAGCTCGGGCGCCAGCGTGACGATGCGCGGCGTAAAGCGGTTCACCAGACGACCGACGGCGTCCGCGGTCGGGACGGCGAGCGCACGCGATCGGTGGGCACCCGGCCATCGCGGCGACAGGAACGGCCCCTCGAGATGCACCCCGAGATTGCGTGCGCCCTGCACCGGCCAGGGCACCGTCGCAAGGGCGGCCTGTGCGCGCCGGTACGCCGCCGCACCGCGGGTCACCAGCGTTGGGCAGAAGCCGGTCACCCCATGCGCGGGCAGCGCCGCGGCCACGTGCGCGATCGCGTCGGGATCCTCCGCGATCTCTGCGCCGGCAAATCCGTTGACCTGCAGATCCCAGAACCCAGGTGCGACGATCCAGCCGTCTGGGAGGGCGAGCGACCGCGCGCCTGCGGGCGCGGAGGCGGCAATGCGGCCGTCGGCGACCGCGAGGACGCCGGTCCCGATTCGCCCGGCGCCGAGGATCGATCCCGTGATGCTCCAAGATGCGTTCGGCGTGGGCGGCATTCGGACCGCTATCATCGACCCCCCGTGGCCCGACCGCAACGCGACGACGAATTCGACCTCCGCGTTGACACGTTGGCCTTCGGCGGGACCGGCGTGGGGCGTCATGACGGCTTTGTGGTGTTTGCCGCCGACACCGCCCCCGGGGATCTGGCTCGGGTGCGCGTGCGCAAGTCGCGCCGCCGCTTCGCCGAGGCGGACCTCGTCGAGGTGCGCGAAGCGGGTCCCGACCGGGTGGTTCCACCATGTCCGTATGTTGGGGCCTGCGGCGGGTGCCGCCTGCAGCACATCGACTATCCGGCGACGCTGCGCGCCAAGCGTGAGCACATCCGCGATCACCTCGAGCGCATCGGCCACCTCGAGAGGATCGAGGTCCGCACCGTCGATCCGGCCGTGTCCCAATTCGGGTATCGCAACAAGATGGAGTACTCGGCAGCGCCGGGACCGGACGGTGAGCTGCGACTCGGCTTTCACCGCCGCGGGCGCTGGGACGAGGTCGTCGACATCGATCCGTGCCTGCTGGCGAGCGCCATCGGCAACGCCGCCCGCCAGACCGTCCGCGCGTGGGCGGTCCGGCATGGGGTCGCGCCGTACGATCAGCGGGCCCAGCGCGGCACGCTTCGGCACGTCGTGGTGCGGGAGGGCGTCGCGACCGGGGAACTGCTGGTCACGGTCGTGACCGCACCGGGTGCCGAGCCGGTCGTCGACGAGCTTGTCGCGCCGATGCGTGCGGCCCACCCCGAGCTGGTCGGTCTGCTGCACGGCGTCAACGATGGCGTGTCCGAGGTAACCCAGGGCCTGCCGACGCGGATTCTGTGGGGACGCGACTACTACTTCGAGGAGGTTCTGGGGGTTCGGCTGGCGCTCTCGTCCCAGAGTTTCTTCCAGACCAACACCCAGATGACCGGTCACCTCTATACACGGGTGGCCGAAGCCGCCGGCCTCGACGGCAGTCAGGTGGTCTACGACCTGTTTTGCGGGGTCGGCAGCATCGGGCTCACGATCGCGGCCCGTGCCCGTGAGGTCATTGCGGTCGAGATCGTCCCCGAGGCCGCCGCCGACGCGGCCCGCAATGCGGCGGCCAACGGGATGACGCGCTACCGGGTATTGACGGGAGATGTGGGCCGCGTGGTCCGGGAACAACGCGAGACGCTGCCCAAGGCCGACGTGGCGATCATCGATCCCCCCCGCGGCGGACTGTCCGGGCGTGCGATCCGCCGGGTGTTGGATTTGGCACCCGAGGTGCTCGTGTACGTGTCGTGCCACCCGGCGACGTTCGCCGACAATGCCGCGCGCTTCGTGGCGGCGGGCTACGACCTCGAGTACGTCCAGCCCGTCGACATGTTCCCGAATACGCCGCACGTCGAGGCGGTGGCGCGGTTCGTCCGGGATGAGGCGCGGGTCGCTGCCGCACGGGCGGCGGCCGAGGCGGCGGGCACGCGCCTGGGGGCGCTCCCAGGAGGCGCCTAGTAGGGCGGCTGCGCCAGGTACCACTCGCCAAGGGAGCGGAACGCTGCCCAGAACGCGCGCTTTGCGTGCTGTTCGTCGAGCGACTCATCGATGTCCGGCACGACGATCGCCTCGACGGTCGGGGTCCACGACTGGACCACGCCCGGCGTGTTCTCGAGCCGGACGCTGCCCGGAAACTCAAGGGAGTTGACCGCCTCGAGCGCTTCGTCGCCCATCGGCATGATCAGCTTGGGCATCACGATCTGCAGTTCGCGGGTCAGCCACTGCGGCTGGAACCCGGCCTCGAGGAGCTTGACGCACAGCGTGCCGTAGAGGGCGAGCGGCTCGACGCCAAGCCGCTGAACGCTCTTCAGGATCGCCGACCCCGCGCGCCCGAAGAAGGCCACGCCTTCCTGGCGCTCGGCGAGGCTGGGGCCCCACTTGATCATCGCGATCTCGGCCTGCGGCGCCCCTGAGCTCAACACCGGAAGCGTGGTGGCGCCGTGGTGGGCGGCCCACGCAGCGATCTCGTCGTTGAGGCCGCCGAGTTCCGAGATCGCCCGCTTGAGATAGGCGTCCTGGATGTCATCGGGTGCGTCGGGGAGGTCGCCGGGTTCCGTAGGCCGGAGTGCCCGGACACGGCTGCCCGTACGTTTTGGGGGTCGCTCTGAAGTCATCTGCGAGCTTGATATTTAGCGGCCGTCACCGGACTCCTGCGCGTGAGTGTTTCACGATGTCCGTCGGGCCGCGCGGGTGCGGCGCATCCGGCGCCGGCGGGGGCGGACGAGTTCCCCGTCCGCAAGGGCGTCGATGAAGTCGCGACCGTCGCGGAACGGCCGCAGCGCGACCCCGACGGTCCCGAGCGCATCCGGGGTGTCGGTACCGCTTCCGGCGCTGACGACGATGCCGAGGGCGCGCGCGGTGCGGACGACCGGACGCTGCGCGGGCCCGCCCGCGGCGCTCGCGAGCTCACGGCAGTCGATGTCGCCGGCATGGTCACGCAGGACCTCGGCTGTCGGGATGGCGGCCGACGACGGGTGCGGGATCACGACGACGCCGCCCTGGTCGTGGACGCGCGCTGCCGTATCGGCGAACGGGAGCCCGGACGGAACGTCCGCGCCCAAAAAGAGGCCGACGATGGTGCCGTCGCTGGTCGCGATTTCCTGCCCAAGGATCACGGTCAGCTGGGGCGGGGCCACGGCGGCCATCGCCGCCGCGACGGCGACTCCGTCGGGACTCGCGACCGCGATGACGTCGAGGCCGGCGTCCCAGCAGGCCGCGGCGAGGCGTCCCGGGTCCTGCCCGGCCAGGGGGCGCACCCGCAGGTCGGCGACCACGCGGCCCTCGGCCGGGGCAGCCCCCCGATCATGGCGGGCAAGGGCGTCCGTGTAGGCCCGTTCCAGGCCCGCGGCCGTCGCGTCCCACGACACGCTCGCGTGGCGCGCGGCGGCCCCGAGGCGGGACCGCCGGGGGGCATCGCCGAGCAGGGCGGCGACCGTCTCTGCCCACGGCGTCCGCACGTACGGTGCGAGCACGACCGCGTCGAGGTCATCCTGCAGGCGTCCGTCCGATTCGCCACTGCGGGGAGCGACCACCACCCGGCCGTCGGCCAGCGCCTGGGCGGCGACCGGCCCGTCGACGTCGGAGGGCGTTCCGAGGACGACGACGGCCGCGGTGTCCAGCAGGTCCCGCCAGGAGTCCGGGCCCGTGTCGGGAACGACCCTGATGCGCTGTCGGAGCGACTTCGGGATGGCCGTGCGGGTGCGCCACGGCGCCTCGCGGGGACCCATGAGCGCAATCGGTCCCGAGACCTCGGCGGGCAGCATCCGCGCCACCGCAAGCGCGAAGCGCAGGCCCGCGCGATCGCGGCCGCGGGCCACGAGTGCGAGGCCCCGCTCGGGCGGGGTCCCGGATGACGGATCGGCGCCCCACGGCATCGTGATGAGGCTCCCGCCCAGAATCTGCATGACCGACTGCTCGACCGTGTGCGATGTCGCGATGCGGACGTCGACGCGCCCCAGCGACTTTGTCACCAGCGGCCCCATGAACGCGGCACCCGTCATCGGGTCGTGGCGGTGAAACGTGGTGGCGGTGACCCCGTCGGCCCGGCGCAGCACCGAGATCCCCGGCGTGGCGGTCAGCGGCTCGTGGACGTGGACGACGTCAAATGCCCCGTCGGAAATCGCCGTCTCGAGCTGCGAGGCGGCGTCGAACGGGCTGACCCCGAGACGCGAGCCCGTCTTACGGGCCCGCCCGACGATGAGTACGCGCGGGGTGCCGGGCTCGGCCTGTACCGCGTCGGGCCCCCGTCCGCCGGTACGCGACAGCGCCGCCGCGTGCGCGCCGAGGCCGTTGGCACGGGTGCCGGGCGCGAAGATCGTGACCCGGTGTCCGCGGCGGGCAAGGGCGTCGGCCTCTTCGTGTACACGCCAGGCGATGTCATCACCGGGCGGCCATGCCGTCGGACAGACGATCGCAATGGCCAGCGGTGCGTTCACGGTGCCTCCATGGCGACCCGACCGGGACCCCGAAGGGTCCCGGTCGGGTCGAATGATCATTCGGTGACGGGACCCTCGGGGGCCACGGCACGACGATCTTCACCGGAGATGAAGGCGTCCGTCAACTCGCGGGCGACATCGTCCGGGTGCTGGATCGGCGGGCTCTTCATGAAGTACGACGACGGACCCTCGAGCGTGCCCGAGATGCCATGGTCCAGGGCGATCTTGGCGCACCGCACGGCGTCGATAACGATGCCTGCCGAATTCGGCGAGTCCCAGACCTCGAGCTTGAGCTCGATGGACATCGGCACGTCACCAAAGCCGTCGCCTTCGAGGCGGATATGGGCCCACTTGCGGTCCTTGAGCCACGGCACGTAGTCGCTCGGGCCGATGTGGACGTCGTCCTTGTGGATCTTTTCGGTCAGGATCGAGGTCACGGCGTTGGTCTTGGAGATCTTCTTCGACGCGAGCCGCTCCCGCTCAAGCATGTTGAGGAAGTCGGTGTTGCCGCCGAAATTCAGCTGGCTGGTGTGCTTGAGGCGGACACCACGCTCGTTCATGAGGCGGGCAAGCGTCCGGTGGACGATCGTGGCGCCGACCTGGCTCTTGATGTCGTCGCCGATGATCGGGACGCCGTGCTCCCGGAAGCGGCCCTGCCAGTAGGGCTCGCGGCCGATGAAGACCGGGATGCAGTTGACGAAGGCGCAGCCGGCGGCAAGCACTTGCTCCACATACCACTTGGTGGCCTGCTCGGAACCGACCGGCAGGTAGCTAACGACCACGTGCGTGTTGGTCTCGCGCAGGATGCCGGTGATGTCGGCAGTCGACCCCGGGGCCTTCTCGATGATCTCGCTGAGATACTTGCCCAGGCCGTCGTGTGTCATCCCGCGGTTGACGGTGACGCCGACGGTCGGCACGTCCGCGAACTTCAAGGTGTTGTTCGGCTTGGCGCTGATGGCCTCGGAGAGGTCCTTGCCGACCTTGCGAACATCGATGTCGAACGCCGCGGTGAAGCGGATGTCATTGACGTGGTAGCCGCCCAGGTTGACATGCATCAGCCCCGGAACGAACTCGTCGGGCTTCGCGTTGCGGTAGTACTCGACACCCTGGACGAGCGACGAGGCGCAATTGCCGACGCCGATGATTGCGACGTTGACGGGTTCGCTCACGACTTTGTACTCCCCTGATTGATTACGGATGCGGGCGCCGGCTGGAGGGCCCGGTAGATGTGCCAAATTCGGTGCACCATCGTCATCAGGCTCAATGCCGCCAGCACGACGATTACAGCCTCGAGCACCGAGCCGAGTGAACCCAGAAAGATTCCTGCCCCGGTGAGTACGAGTCGTTCGGGGCGGCCCATAAGCCCGCCCTTGTTGGTGTCGATTCCGAGTCCTTCGGAACGCGCCCGCGTGTAGGACACCAGAAACGATGCGGTTAATGCAACAAAGCAGGCTCCGACGATCCACCCCTGACCGCGTCCCGCGATGACCACACCCAGAGCGCCGAGGATCACGCCCTCGGCAAGCCGGTCGAGCGTCGAGTCGAGGAAGGCGCCGAACGGCGTCGCGATGCCCTGCGCGCGCGCCAGCGTCCCGTCGAGAGAGTCCCCCAGGCTGAAGGCCACGTACAGCAGGCCGGCGATCACCCACTGATGGGTGATGATCAGGACGGCGACCAGGCAGATGCCCCCGAATCCGAGCAGCGAGAGGCCGTTCGGCGTCAGCCGGAGAACCTTGGCGATGCCCAGGAGGACTCGGCCGATCATGCCGGTGGGCGCGGTACTGTCCGAAATCTCGTGCACTCCTGTAGAGATGCGCGTCACTCCTGGCGGGCTGCGGATCGGGACCACCTGACCGGTGGCGGCTACAATAGCCCCGTATGCGCCTGCGTTCGTTCTCCGATTACGACGCTCCGCGCGACGTGCGGGCGCACGACATTCTGCCCACCCGTCGCGACGTCATCCGTACGGTCCCAGATGGCGCCGACGCGGCCTGAGGTGTGCCCGGGTGTCGCTGGGCGTCGTGACATTACCGGCTCCGTGGCGTCCCGGGAAGCGTCAGGGCCACGTGTGGCCGGGATTGGGACGATTCGTGCATGACTGACCGGTCCCCGACGAGCACCGACGAGCGGCCCGCGCAGGTCATCGCCCGGGTGCTGCGCCGCACCGGGCTCGGGTACCCGCGCGGCATGCTCGGTGACGACGTCGCGCTCCTGGCGGCGGCACTTGCGGGCCCCGACCCGAGTCCGCGCGAGCTCGATGATCTGGTCACGGTGGCGACGATCGCCCTCTGGGACGACCTGCAACCACCGACGCTCGCCGCTGTCGAGATGCACCTTGCGCGCGCGGAAGGCCGGGACCGCGAGGACCTCACTCGTGTCCTCGCATGGGCGGCCCAAACCGACGCCGCAAACCCCCTGGCGCGCGCGTTGACCGTGCGGGCAGCCCAGGAACTCGGCGTCGCCGTGGCCCACGCCGAGCAGCAGCTGCGGGCGGCGGAACCGGTGATCGCGGCGGGGGGCCGTCCCGGCGCGCTCGCGGCCGCACGGGCGATGGGCGCGGCGGTGATCGCCCTTCTCGAGCTCGACCCCGAGGACTTTGCCGGCGAGATCGTCGCGTATGTCGACCGCGACCAGGATGGGGACGCCCTCGACGCCCTCGCCCGCGCCACGGGCGATCTCGAGACCCGGTCGTGGGCCCGCGATGTGATCGCGGCGGTGACGTCGTCTGATGCCCCGAGCGCGACGGCTGCCGTGCACCAGTTGGCCGCCGGCGATGTTCCGGCCGATCCCGCCGAGGATGCCGTCTGGGTACCGACCATCCTGGCCCTGGCGGACGAGGGCATCGAACGCGCGCTGGCCCAGGAAGCCGAGCGCGCAGAGTAACTAGTCGATCACGATCTCGCCGTGGTCGGTCTGGATGCCGAAGCGCGTAATTCCGTGTCCCGGGATCGACGCGTGGCGTACCGGAAGGCCGTGGTCCCCAAGCCACGCGCCAAGGTACTCCGCCGGTTCGGCAACCTCGACGAAGGTGTACGCACCCGGGGCCGCCGCGTGACCCGCCGCCGCGTAACGCTCCAGCCAGGCGTCCAAACGGTCGGCGGCGTCGATCTCCGGAGCGACGAAGAACGGCAGCGGATAGCGCGGCATGCCTGCCGTTCGGAACCGCACCGTGGTGCCGTTACTCATCTCCATCGTGCCGTGCTGGACCTCGAGACCGCGCCTCCGCGCGGCATCCCCGATGTCGTCGACCCCAAGCGCCCACCACAGCGCGCGGTCGCGTCCGCCGAGGGTCTGGGCGAGCCAGGCCCCGTCGGCGAGCGAGGTGTCTCCGACCCCGAGCAGCTCGAGGAATGTCGGGGGTTCCAGCGGGATGATCCGGTTGGTCGTGCCGCCGAGGTGTCTGCCCCCCGGAACGGAGCCGAGGCCGAAGTCTGTGAGCAGGCGTTCGGCGGTCGCGTCGATGTCAACGGCGCCGTAGATCACGTGATCGATGGTGAAGCCCTCAGCGCCCATGATGCTCCCGTGCCTGCGGTGGAACCGGGCGGCACCCCGACGCGTCCGGTCATCTCACTTGGACGATAAAGGCGCGTGGCGCCGCGCGCGATCAGGGTGTGGTGGCGATTGATCTCCGTGATTCCCCGGAACCGCCGGGCCTCGCCACGGCGCTACGATCCGCCGCGTGACCTCGAACCTGCTGTCCGAGCGGCTCATGGCCGTCTCGCCGCTGCGCAATCCGGCGATGATTGCCGCGTTCGAGCGCTACGAGTTGCTCGGCATCCCGGAGCTCGACACCGCCTGGGACGAGGTCAACGCGGCCTTTCGGATCTGGGTCGAGACACCCGGGAACGAGGGACGGCCGATCCGCGACGCTCCGCAATACTGGGACCGCATCGCCATCGGATCACTTCAGGAGCGACGGACCTGGTGGGAGTAGCCCCGCGGGGCTAGGCGATCGGCGGCGTGCCCGTGCGCACGCCGGCACGCACCAGGATCTCCGGCACCGACCGCTCCCAGGCGACGGCCATCACGTGGCATCCGGCGATGCCGTCGAGTTCTCGGAGCTGCTCGATGATCTCGATGCAGATCTGCTTGCCGGCCTCGCCCTCGTCGTCGGCGCGCTCCATGCGGGTCACCAGCTCGTCGGGGACCTCGACGCCCCAAACCTTGTCCCGCATGTGGATCGCCATCCGCAGATGTTTGAACGGTCCGACGCCGATCAGCAACCGGGGCCACGACGGAAGGTCGGCAGCGCGAAGCCGATCGAGGAAGTCGGCCACCCGGTCGGGCCGGTAGCACAGCTGGGTCTGGAAAAAGTCGGCGCCCGCCTCCATCTTCGCGCGCAGCTTGGAGATCTCGACATCGGTGTCCGCCGCCATCGGATTTGCCGTCGCACCGAGCACTAGCTGCGGTGCAGGCCCCTGAAGCGGCTCGTTGGCCGCATTGGCGAAATGCCCCCTCCGCAGTCCGTCCTGGAGCCGCAGCAGTGCGAGCGTGTCGATGTCGTTCACGGCCAGGGCGTCGGGGTGGTTGCCGATGTGGATCGGGTCACCGCTCATGCTCAGCGTGTTGTGGATCCCGAGCGCGGACGCGCCGAGCAGGTCGGAAGTCAGCGCGAGGCGATTGCGGTCGCGGACCGTGATCTGCATGACCGGCTCGACACCGTTGTCGAGCGCGATGCGGCCCGCCGCAAGCGGCGCCATCCGCGATTGCGCGGTCTGGTTGTCGGTGATGTTCGCGGCGTCAACCCACGGGGCCAGTAGGCGAGCGGTTTCGGCGAAGTCGTCGATACCCGAGTGCTTGGGCGGGCCCAGTTCGCTGGTGACCGCGAACTCACCTGCCGCGAGGACCCGCGCCAGGCGTGATGTGTCGGTCTCGGGCACGGGCGGGAGGTTAGCAGCGGCCCCACGTGCCGGACCGGCGTGCCGGGCGCCGCGGATGCCGCGTGGGACACGCGCACCGTTAGGTCGATGACCTGTCGCCGCGTTCGTGGCTCCTGATACGATCGGAGCCCCCGACCGCACGCGATCGGGCGCGTGTATCACGCACGGTTCTCTGAAAATCGATAGGCAAGAGGACGCGACGACATGGCCGACTGGAGTGACTGGTACAGCAACGAGGACCCGACCACCTGGGTCCTGGCCGAGGTCTTGCACCGCCGGGCCACCGAGCATCCGGATCGCGACTACCTCAAGTTCGCCGACCGGCCGTGGC
>JADGPG010000097.1 GCA_017882545.1 Thermoleophilia bacterium | reverse complement strand
TCTTCTCGGCGAAGACCTCCCCGAGGCTGCCGCCGAAGACGGTGAAGTCCTGGCTGAACACGCAGACACGGCGGCCGTCGATGGTGCCGTGACCGGTCACGACGCCGTCACCCCACGGGCGGTTGTCCTCGAGCCCGAACCCGTGGGCCCGGTGCCGCGTGAACATGTCGAGCTCGGTGAACGAGCCGGGGTCGAGCAGCAGCTCGATGCGCTCCCGGGCGGTCAGCTTGCCGCGGGCATGCTGCCGCGCGATCGCGTCCTCGCGACCCCCGCCGAGTGCCTGCTCGCGCAACTCCCGCAGCCGTTGACGCTTTTCCTCGACCGACATCGGACCTCCGAGTGCCCGGCGGGCACGCCACCTCGGCGAAATGGGTTGGGGATGCGACGGGCGTCCCCGGCGGCGACCGCACCGGACGGCGCGCCCGATCACAGCGCGGTGCCCGTGCGTGCGTCCCGGTGTGCCGAACGTCACAACGGCCGCTAGCTTACAAAAACCATGACCGACAACCGGGGGTCCGGCGACCACCCCGACGCGCCCCTGCCATCATGGTCGGCATGCCCGCGTCCGTCGTCGTGACCATCTTGCTGTTCGCGGCGCTGCGCGACCGCGCGGGCCGGGACACCTGTGAGATCACGCTGCCTGCCGGGTCCACGATCTCAGCGATCTGGCCCGCCCTCCCCGCGGCGATCGCCTGTGACACCGCGCCCGCCGGCGTGCGCTACGCCCGCAATGACGAGTGGGCCGACGCCGAGACGCCGGTCGTCGCGGGCGACCGGATCGCCGTGCTGCTGCCGGTCTCGGGCGGATAGCCATGCCCGCACTCACCCCGGGCCCGATCGACCTCGCCGCGCTCGCGGACGAGGTTGCCGACCCGGAACACGGGGGGCTCGCGACCTTTCTGGGGCTGACGCGCCGCGAGTCCGACCGGCGGGCCTACCGGGCAATCGAATACGTCGCCTACGCCGCGCTGGCCGAACGGGAGATCACGGCGATCACCCGCGAGGCCGAGGTGCGGTTCGGAGCGTCCGTCCGGATCCGCCACCGCACGGGCGTCGTCCCGGTCGGGGAGGCGTCCGTCGGGATTGCAGCCTCGGCGGCCCATCGCGCGGAGGCCTTCGCCGCGTGCCGCTATGCGATCGACGAGCTCAAGGCGCGGGTGCCCATCTGGAAGCGAGCACACTTTGCCGACGGCACCGCGGCGTGGTTCCATGACGTTGCACTCGGCGACGAGGTCGCCGACCGACCAGGGACGACAGATGCCTGAACTGCCCGGCTATCCGGACTACAACCCGAGCCCCATCACGATCCAGGAACCGATGGTCGCCGAGCCCGATTTCGAGTTCGACGAGGAGATCGACGAGGACCTCTGGACCGACGATTCCGGCGAGGACTACACCGGGTGGTATTGCGTGGGGACCGACCCGTGGCCGTGCCCCGCCGCCGAGTGCACCTTCGTGGCGACGCACCTCACCGCCGCGCACCTGATCATCGTCTGGCCCGAAAACGACGACCCGAGCCTGTTGCGCCATTCGGCGGCGGCCCGGGACATCGGCCGCAACCCGAAGGTCGAGACCTATGAGCCGGCGATGGGACCTGCCTGCTCGTATTACCAGTGGGATGCCGCGGGCAACCCGGTCCACGCCGTCCGCAAGGGCGACGGCCCCGACGTGTACTCGGCGCGCTAGCCGCCCGGGCCCGATCCCGTGGCCGCCGGCGGCTGCGAACGGATCTTGCGCGGGAAGATGTCACTCGCTGACGCCACCCGGTCGAGGATCAGCACGCCGTCGAGGTGGTCGAGCTCATGGAGCACCACCCGGGCCTCGAACCCGGCGGCCTCGAACCGCAGCTCGCGTCCGGCGAGGTCACGCGCAACGACTTCGATCCGCGTGGCGCGCCGCACGTTGGCCGTGATCTCCGGCAGGGACAGGCACCCCTCGCGCCCGATCTCGGTGCCGTCGCTGGCGGTGACGATCGGGTCGACCAGGATCCGCGGGCTTCGCGGAGACGGGACCTGTTGGTGCCCGGAGCAGTCGACGAACACCATGCGCACAAGTGCGCCGACCTGCGGGGCCGCCACGCCGACGGTCCGGGGGTAGATGCGGGCGACCTCCTCCAGGGCCGCCGCGAGCGCCAGGACATCGGGTCCGATCTCCCCGATCGGTGCGCACGGCGTCTTGAGCCGGCGGTCCGGGTAGACGACGACCTCAGGCGCCATGACGCCTCCTGCGCGCCGACACCACCGTCAGAGCAGCTCGTCCGTGATCGGGATGATCGACAGGTCGACCTCGTTGGCGACGGCGACCGGACGCAGGCGGCCCTCGAGGTCGTCACCGGACACGCCCGACGGGAGCTCGACCTCGATGGCCAGCCGATAGATGGCGGCCGCGTGGGACACGCTCGAGGACAGGTCGACGATGTTCGCGCCGGCCTCGGCCAGCACGACGGTGACCGCGTGCACGATGCCCGGGTGGTCCGCGCCGTACACCGAGACGATGACGTGCTCAAGCGATCCGATGTGTGCGTGATCCGGTGCAGCCGGACCCGTGTACAGCCCGAGGCCGAGACGCGCGGCGACCGGACGCAGGGCCGCATCAACGTCGGCGGGCGTGACGTCATCGGGGACGTGGACCAGAAGCGCGACTGCGAACGACCCCCGCAGGAGCGCCGCACGGACGTCGGCCAGGTTGCCGCCG
The DNA here is from genome assembly GCA_017882545.1 of Thermoleophilia bacterium. Classification (GTDB taxonomy): domain Bacteria; phylum Actinomycetota; class Thermoleophilia; order Miltoncostaeales; family Miltoncostaeaceae; genus CAITWD01. The sequence goes on along the minus strand of JADGPG010000097.1, from coordinate 3,888 downwards.
AGATCCAGAAGGGCCTCGGTCAGGGCGGCGACGATTCCGGGGCGGTCGGCACCGACGGCGGTGACGGCGATCTCGTTCATGCGCGCACGGTACACACCATCTGGCGCGGATGGTACGTAGCATTGCGCGTGTGAACGCTGCCTTGTGGGTCACCGCCGTGCGGATCTGCACCATCCCGGTGGTGATGGCGCTGGTGCTCGTCAACACCGACCAGACGCGCTGGTGGGCCGCGGGGCTCTACGCGTTCGCGGCGGCGACCGATTCGCTCGACGGCTGGCTCGCCCGCTCCCGCGGGCAGGTGACCGTGGCCGGCGCATTTCTCGACCCGCTCGCCGACAAGCTGCTGGTCTCCGGGGTGCTCTTGTGCCTGGTCCAGCTCGGGTCGGTCGGTGCGTGGGCGGCCATGATCATCATTACCCGCGAGTTCGCGGTCACCGGTCTGCGCCTGGTCGCCGTCAACGAGCGGCTCGTGATTCCCGCCGGCAGGCTCGGCAAGGCGAAAACGCTCAGCCAGAACCTGGCGCTACTGGCATTCATCGCGCCGCATCGCTGGCCATGGATCGACGACCCGCTGCTCTACGTCGCGCTGGTGTTGACCGTCCTCTCGGGCGTCTACTACTTCATCATGGCCCGCCGGCGGCTGTTTGAAATGCGTGCCCCCGACGCACACTCCGGAGTCGACCCATGACCCAACTGACGGTCGTCATCGTCGCCTACCTGCTCGGCTCGATTCCGTTCGCCTACCTGGCAGGGCAGACCCGTGGCATCGACATCCGCACCGTCGGCAGCAAGAACGTCGGGGCGAGCAACGTCTTTCGGGAACTCGGCCGCCGGATCGGGATCACCGTCATGGCACTGGACATCGCCAAGGGGCTGATCGCGGTCGTGATCGCCAACGTCTACACCGCGAGCCCGTGGCCGGTGGTCGCGGCGGCGGCGGCGATCCTGGGCCATGTCTTCCCGGTCTGGCTCCGCTTCAAGGGCGGAAAGGGGGTCGCCGTCGCCGGCGGCGCGATGATCGGGCTCGCGACGATCCCCGCAGTGATCGTGCTGGTCGTTTGGGTGGTGATCGTCGGGCTCAGCCGATATGTCTCGGTCGGTAGCATCGCCTGCGCCGCGATCTTCCCATTTTTGGTGCTGGCCTTTGGCGCGTCGTGGCCGACGGTCGTGTTTGCCTTCCTTGCCGCGATCATGGTGATCGTCCGACACCGCACGAACATCGTGCGCCTACGCCACGGGGAGGAAGCGCGCCTGAGCTTCGGTGGGCGCGGCGGCGGCTGAGATCGCCGGGCGGTCCGGCCCCGCGATTCAGGCGCCGAGCAGCCCCCCGTGCAACCACTCCCGCAGGCCCGTGTGGTGGGTCGAGTGGCTGCCGCCGGCGAATTCCTCGCGGATCTCCCCGAGCGTGCCCGACCGTTCGGCCTCGACGTCGTGGGTGTGGATGGTCTCGAAGTTGGCTTGATGTGCCCAGAGGAACGCGCTGTCCGGCAATTCCGGGAACTGCTCAACCACGCCCCGCACCATCTCGCGGACGCTGTCCTCGACAAAGCGCGGGCGCCGATGGGCGCGATCGACGATGTATTGCTCGTCGGTGCGCTTGAGCAGCTCGTAGATCTCCGACGACATGCTCTCCTCGACGATCGCGATCAGGGTGTCGGCATTCACGTCTGCGTCAAGGTCCGTCGAACCGACGTACAGGGTGCCCCGCGCGCGTTGGTTGTGGGTCGCGATCGGGACGTGGGTGACGATGCGGTCGATCTGCTCGCGGCTGAACCCGTCATTGGCCAGGGCGACTTCTGCCTGAGCGCGGATCAGCCCCTGGGCGCATGGGCAGGCGTTCATGCCCTGCGCCGACACGCCGACCACACGGCGCGCGCCGGTCGGGGTCGCCGCCGCCACGCCGATCAGTTCGTACATCTCCTGGCTCTCGATCTCCGAGACCGGCGTCGTGCGGACCTTCGGGTAACTCGCCCGGATCGTGACCTCGCTGCGCAAGGCGCCCTGGGCGCTGACGACCCGCTCGGCGATCCGCTGGGCCAGCGATTCGATGACGAGCGCCTCACCCAGGACCACCTGATCGATCGCCTCGTTGATTCCCTCTTCGAAGCGCGACATGTGAACGCCCTTCTGCTGGGGGTTCAGGTCCGCGTAGCAGGCGATCTCAGCCTGGAAGAGCCGCTCGACGCCGTCGTAGCTGATGCGGATCGCCTTGGCGGAACGCGTGACGCCCGCCTTGGTCAGGCTGATCGGCGCCGGGGGCGGGCTCTGCTGAAGATCCTCGTCCGGGAGGATCGCCCTGCTGGTCATCGTGGGCCTTTCGGTTGCCGCGAGGAGGAACTCGGCGCGCAAGACACCGGGGGCGATATCGCGCTACAGGATGGCAGCATTTCGGTCCCAGCGTAGGGAGAACGGGGGGCTTGTGCGAACCACTACAATCCCTGTCGCTACGTTCCCGAGTCCCCCGCAGAGGACGACTGTATGCCAGGGCCACCCGAAGCAGCCAGCGCGGTCACGGCGATCATGCGGGCCCTCATCCGCGAAGGACGCGACAAGGGGTCCCTGACCTACGACGATATCGTCGCGGCCTTCGAGGACCATGAGCTCGCCCCGGACCAACTCGAGCGGTTCCTGACCGATCTTGCCGAACGCGGCATCGAGGTCGTCGAAACCGGCGAACCGGAACCCGAGCGGGAGACGGCCAATGTCGATCTGACGATCGACCCGAGCCTCGATTCCCTGCGCATGTACCTTCGCGAGATCGGTCGCGTACCGCTGCTGACCGCCAGCCAGGAAGTCGCACTCGCCAAGCGCATCGAGCGCGGGGACATGCGCGCCAAAGACGAGATGATCGAGGCCAACCTGCGGCTGGTCGTCAGCATCGCCAAGGGGTACCTCGGGCGCGGGCTCTCATTCCTGGACCTGATTCAGGAGGGCAGCCTCGGACTGATTCGCGCCGTCGAGAAGTTCGACTATCGGCGTGGCTACAAGTTCTCCACCTACGCCACGTGGTGGATTCGCCAGGCGGTGACGCGGGCGATCGCCGACAAGGCGCGCACGATCCGCATCCCGGTACACATGGTGGAGAAGCTGAATCGCGTCGTCCAGATGGAACGCCAGATGACCCAGAACCTCGGGCGGGAGCCGAAGCCCGAGGAGCTGGCGCGCGAGCTGCGCATGGACGTGTCCGAGGTCCGCGAGCTCCTGCGCCTGGCCCAACAGCCGATCAGCCTCGAACGGCCGGTCGGCGAGGATGAAGACTCTTCGCTCGGCGATTTCGTCGAGGACGAGGCCGCGCCGTCGCCCTTTGACGAAGCGTCGCGGACCCTGCGGGAGACCGACATCCGCCGGGCCCTGGACACCCTCCCCGAACGGGAGCGCCAGGTGCTCGAATTGCGCTTCGGCCTGACCGGCGACCAGCCCCGCACCTTGGAGGAGGTCGGCCGCGAGTTCGGGGTCACGCGCGAACGGATCCGTCAGATCGAGGCCAAGACCCTGGCCAAGCTCCGCCACCCGAACTCCGCTCAACCCCTGCGGGACTTCCTCGACGAGGCGTAGACAGCGTCTCGGCGCCGGTTCCCCGCGACGGCGCTGCTATCTTTTCGAGGCCGTCGCGGCGGCATATTCCGGGGTAGCTCAATTGGCAGAGCGAGCGGCTGTTAACCGCTAGGTTGAGAGTTCGAGTCTCTCCCCCGGAGCCAGGCCCGATCTGACGGGCCGTAGAGTCGGGCTCGTCGCGCATACCGGCCAACCCGTGTCGACGTGCCCGGTGAGGGGCCGTAGCTCAGTGGTCAGAGCAGGGGACTCATAAGCCGTCCAGACCGTCGTCACGTCGATTCTGCGACCGACTCGAAGCGCGTTTTCCCAGCTCAGAGCCCTCACGAGCGAACT
>JADGPG010000096.1 GCA_017882545.1 Thermoleophilia bacterium | reverse complement strand
GAACCGGCTCACGATCGCACCTCCTGGTGGGTTGCCCGCGTCGACCCCCACTCTACGTCCGCGGTCGTGCCGGTGGGTACCGACGCGCGTCCCGTCGCGTCGGCTGGCACCGTGACCCCGACGCGCGTGGTCCGGTGCCCATCTGCCATCGCGACGTCGCACATCCCGGCACCGGGCAAGTGCGCGGCGAGGCCGGCACGCAGGCGGCCCCGCGTCTCGGCGGCCGCGGCGACGGCGATCTGCAAGATCTGGTGCGGACGTGTGCGGGTTCGGGCGGAGGCGACGACGCGGTCCTGCACGACCGTGCAGTCCCGACGTGCGGAGGACAACACGCGTTGCGGGGGCGACGCGCGTTGTCCGAATGGGCTGCACGGCGCGCGCCGGCGATGGCGGCGCCTGGCCGGATCAGTGTGGTTCGATCTTCAGCGCATACGTCTGGACCGCGATCGTGCCGTCGCGGACGATGAACGTATCGGAGCCGAAGGCGATGTCGACCTTCTCGCAGCGCGCATGCCAGACGATGTACGCGGCGTCGCCCTCGACCCGCGTCAGGTCCATCGTGAAGTCGTACGTACCGGGCGCGAAGACGCCGGCGAAGATGCCGCGGAACGTCTCGCGGATGGCCTCGCGGCCGATGACAACGCCCTGTTGGTTAATGAGGATCGAGGTGTCGGTGTAGTCCTTGGCGATCTCATCTGCATCGCCCGCGCCGAACGCCGCGAGGTGGTGGTCGAGAACTTCCTGCGTATTCATGGTGGGCTCCGTGTTCTGGTGCGCCGACGCGCACCGATCGCCAGTTCGGTCGTCGAGGGGACACACGCAGCGCCCCCGGCGAGAATGGTCAGCGCTGCAAGTGCTCGACAAACCAGTCGATCGCCGCTCCGGACGCGCCGTCGAATCCGGCGACGTATGCGTCGAAGTGCCCACCGGGCAAGACGACGAGCTTCTTCGGCTCGCGGGCGCTTTCATAGGCCTCGATGGCGAGGTCGCAGATCGTCAGCACGTCCCCCCGGGCGACGATCATGCACAGGGGCGTCGGCGAGACGTAGGGCAGATAGGCACCGGGCTCGTACTCCCAGAACATCTCGACGCTGCGGAGGGTGACCTCGTTCTTCCACGACGGCGCGCGGGTCTTGCCGGTCTCGCTGAACCAGGTCCATGAGTCCGCGGTCGGAAGCGCCGACGGGGCCATCGGATCGGCGTCGACGACGGGGATCATGGCCGGTGGCTGGCCGGCGTAGCGGTTGGCGCGATCGTCGTCGAACATCGCCCCGACGGCGTCGACGAAGTCGGCGCGGACGATGCGGCGCGCGTTGCGGTGACCGCTCACCAGCGGGACCTGGCCGACGACGCACTTGACGCGCCGGTCGATCGCGCCCACGACGATCACGTGGCCGCCCGAGTAGCTGGATCCCCAGATACCGATGCGGTCCCGATCGACCTGCTTGAGCCCTTGGGCGAACGTGATCGCGTGCCGGTAGTCGCGGACCTGCTCCCACGGGTCGATCTCCTGACGCGGTTCGCCGTCGCTGGCTCCGAAATTGCGGTTGTCGAAGACCAGCGCACCGAAGCCGGCATCGGCGAAGGCCTCGGCGAATCGATCGAGGTACATCTCCTTGGTGGCCGAAAACCCGTGGGCCATGACGATCGTCGGGACCTTCTTCCTGGTCTTGGAGGGCAGGTAGTGCCATCCGCGGAGGGTGACCCCTTCCGCATCGAACTCGACATCGCGTCGCATTGCTGTCTCCAGTGATCGGGTGGGAACACGTGTCCATGCCCGGCATCGCGCGGTCGTCGACCGTGCGATGCCGTCCGGGTGCCGGGATGCGAGCCCGCGGCCGCCGCTCCCTACCGGTTTGCGACGACGATGCGCCGGGTGCTATCCGGAACTCCGCGGTCCGCCGGGGGGTGCGGCGTGGGGGTACTTGACCGCACGGCCGGCGTGGCCGTCAACGCCTTTGCCCGACGCGTCGCGATGTGGCCACCACCGACTTTTTGCTCGTTGCGGTATTTCGTGCGGATGCGCACATGCCGACCCCTGCGCCCCGGACGCGTCGGGTCACGCTGCGCGCCCGGATTGCCGAACGCATCGACGCCCCGGGCTCGCCGGCCCGCGCCGTCGGGGCGCGGCCCGGTCCTAGTTCAGCTTGGTCCAGCCGCTCCGGTCGCCCTTCGGGGTAAATCGCCCGAGGAAGTGGTGCCACTCGCTGGGTTTGGCGCCCGGCTCGTTGACCCGGTAGGCGGGTGCCGAGCCTTCGGGTGTGGGGAGTGTGCCGGCGCGTGTTGTGTCGATCTCGAGATCGACGCCCCGCTCGTGAAGCTCGCTGACGTACTCCGCCGCGACAAATCGCTTGCCGCCGGGAGTGTCGATCACCAGCCCGTGAAAAATGTCGATATCGACCGCGGCGACGACGTGATCGACCGTTCCGATCCGGGTCCCGTCGGAGGTGTAGACGGCAACATGTTTCTCGAGCACCTCGTAGGCGATCGGCAGGCCTTCATCCATGGCAAGAGCATATCCGTGGGTGTGTGTGGCCGCCGAAGTCCGAGTTCGGGCGGCCCCCCCGGTGGTGCAGGGCCGCCCGGCGCTCTGGGCACTCGTCCTAGACGGGCTCGAGGCGTGCGCGGAGCGACTCGCGCACGACGTCCGCCGGGTCCGTGTGGCCGTGCTTGGAGCGGGCATGCTCAACGGCCGCGTCGAGCACGTCGTCGTCAGGGCCTTCGATCACGAGGGTGCAGCCGCTCTCGTTCGGCGTGCTTGCGCAGTCGATGCGGTACCGGTTCTCGGACATCACGACCTCCAAGTAGGTGTGGAGTTGGGGTTGGGTGGCCCGCATGCCTAACGGCGCGGCGGGTCGTCCCAGGCCGACACCTCGAGATGCCGGATGATCCGACCGGCCGTGTCGGTGTCGAACGTGGCCATGCAGAGCACGTTTGTGCCGTCGGCATAGCGACAGGACTCGACGATTGCCGCCGTGCCCGGGACGCCGACGGCACGCTCCACGACATGGGTGGCGTTGCGGCCGAGCAGGTCGGCAAAGTGTGCCCCGATCGCCTGCCGGCCTCGGATGACCTGTGGCGTCCCGGGCGGGGCGTCTCGGCGGACGCTGACCAGTTCGGCAGCGTCGTCGTAGAGCGCGGTGACCGCGTCGGCATCGCGGGATTCGAGGGCGTGACGCAGAGCATCAAGGTTGAGCGTGGCGTGGTTCATGGCGGTGCCTTTCTCGAGGGGCTGGAGGTGGGACGGCCCGTGTCTATGCCCGGGCCTCGAACACGAAATTCACCGGTGTCTCAGCGGCGCGTCGGAAGTGCGAGAAGCCGCCGCCGGTCACGGCGTCACCGATACGGGCTTGTCCGGCCTGGGCACCGAGCGCTGCCCGTCCGTCCTGGGACATCGATGCCGGTGTGCAGATAAGCGTCGATGCGCAGTAGAAGAGCCGACCGACCGGGTTGAGGTTGTCCTCGAGCCGGTCACCGGCGCGCGGCTCGACGATCATCCACGTGCCATCGGGGGCCAGAGTGCGGCGGACGTGTGCGGCGGCGCCGGACGGGTCGCCCATATCGTGCAAGCAGTCGAACATGGTGACAAGGTCGTACCCGCTGCCCGGAAAGGTCGCAGCTGGTGCGACCTCGAAGCGGACGCGATCGGCGAGTCCCGCCGATGCGGCGCGTGTGCGGGCGACCGCAATCGACGCCTCGTGGTAGTCGAACCCGACGAAGCGGGACGCGGGGAACGCCTCGGCCATCAGGATTGTCGACGCGCCATGGCCGCAGCCGACATCGGCGACCGATGCGCCGGCGCGAAGCTTCGCCTCGACACCGTCGAGGGCGGGGATCCACTCGCTGGTGAGGTGGACCGCGTATCCGGGGCGGAAGAAGCGCTCGGTGCCGTCGAACAGATCGTGGTCGTGTTCGTGCCAGCCAAGCCCGGCCCCTGTTCGAAAGCGCGCGCCGATTGCAGGGGCGTCACGAAGGGCCGACAGCGCGAGCTGAAACGCCCCCGCAAAAGCCGCGGGACTCTCGTCGCTGGCCAGAGTGAACGCGTGTTCGGGGGGAAGTGTGAACGCCGTCGTCTCGGGGTCGTAACGCACATAGCCGCCGGCCGCCTGGGCGGCGAGCCATTCGCGGACATAGCGCTCGTCGGTGCCGGTGTGTTCGGCGAGTTCCGTCGAGGTGAGCGGACCGGCGTCCGCCATCGCCCGGTACAGGCCGAGCTCGTCGCCGATGAGGACAAGGCCCGCGTTGAACGCGGCGCCCAGTTCGGTGATCAGTTGCCCCACGAATGTGTCGAGGGCCGTTGGATCGATATCCGTCGTCGTGGACATGTCGCCTCCAGTGGTGGCGTCGGGGTGTCGTGGAGATCACCTTGGCCGCCGACCGTCAACCGATCGTCAATCCGGCGTCAGCGCCGCGTTGACGGCCTCGTCGACGCGGGACTACGATGGCCGCATGCTCCACGCGCGGCTTTTCGGCCCGCTGACGGTGACGGTCGCCGGCAAGGCAGTACCGGACGTCCCGGGGCTGCGACCGCGTGCCGTGTTCGCGTGGTTGCTGATGCACCCCGGGCTCCACCCCCGGGAATCGATCGCCGCGCGCTTCTGGCCGGATGTCCTCGACACCAGCGCGCGCGGGTCGCTGCGGAGCGCGCTGTGGGTGGTGCGGGCGTCGCTCGACGCGGCAGCCGGATCCGACTACTTGGCCGGCGACCGCGATCGCGTGGGGATTCGCACCGATCTGCCGCGCAGCGTCGACACCGAGGCCGCCCTCGCGTTGGCGCAGACCGAGGATCCGGATGACTGGGCGACGGCCTACGAGCTCATGCTGGAGCCGTTGCTGGTCGATCTCACCGACGACTGGGTCCTCGAGTCCCGCG
>JADGPG010000095.1 GCA_017882545.1 Thermoleophilia bacterium | reverse complement strand
GTCCCGGCACACCGACCACGAGACCCTGCAGTCGCGGACACGCTGGAGGCGGCAACCGGCAGCGGGCAACCCCCGCGGCGGTCCGGTGCCCTTCCCGCCCGAACCGCCGCGACCGGCCTCGGCATCGTCGGCGGACCCGTCGGAGGCGTGAAGCGTGCGCCAGCGCAGCGTGTGCCGGCGATGACCGGCGCAGTCGGGGGATCCGCAACCCGGTGCGCGATCCGGGCTCGGGTGCTTTGATGTTCTCACGCGACAAGGAGGCGATCATGACCGGCAGCGCCCCCAACGGGTACGAGCCGCTCGACTACGCCGGCGCGCTCCGCAAGCTGAACGGCTTGGTGGGCCGGGATGTGCTCGTCGAACTGCGGGTCGGCGATCTCCACGGCCCCTGTCGCCTCGCCGCAAGGGGTGTGGTCGTTGGCCCACCCTCCGGGCAGGTCCGACTCACCGCACGACGTTCCCCGGACGACGACCTCGAGGCGTTCCTGCTCGATTCAGGGGCGTTTCTGACCGTCAAGGAGCAGGACTTCGTCGACGGGCAGTGGCATGCCGGGACGTACGAGAGCCAACGCCCGACTCAGCCGCATCTGAACATCATGTTCACCGATTCGGTCCTCCACATCGCGGTCGCCTGGCGGAACGATCCAGCGGTGGGCGACAGCGCCTAGGCCGCCGATGATGCACGCACCGGCCCGGTGCAATGGCTGACTCCCGCCGCCCCCGCGCAGCGGGAGTCGCCCGCGCCCACCCAGGGCGTGACCGTGCGCTGCCGGCGGGTGCGGTCCCGGCGGCCGCCCCGCACGCGGATCCGGGACGGCCCCGTCACGCCACCCCCCGATGTCCTCCAGTGGCGCCGTGACCGCACTTGTTCATGTCATCGTCGGAGTCCTCGGCGGCTTGCTCATCGGCTTGATGATCCTCGAGATCTTCCTCGCGTTCCTCGTGCCCCAGCGCGTCCGGCGTGGCCCGCGGATCGTCCGGTCGGTGCGCGACTTCGGCTGGCGTCCGTTGCGGCGGCTCGCCCGCAGGATGCCGGACCGCGCGGCGGACACGATGCTCGGCCTCTATGGCCCGTTGAGCCTCGTGTTCAATCTCGCACTGTGGATGCTCGGCCTGGTGATCGGGTACGCGGCGCTGCAGTGGGCGGGCGGCTCCCACTTGGCCGCCGGGGCCGACGTGAGCTTCGGCCACGACGTCTACTTCAGCGCGGCCACGCTTGTCAGCAGCGGGACCGGGGGACTGAGCGCCCAGACCGGCTTCGCGCGGTCCATTCAGGTCATCGATGCCGGAACCGGGCTGTTGACCCTGGCGATCGTCATCGGATACCTGCCCGCGCTGTTTCAGGCCTACTCCAAGCGGGAGGCGACCGTCTCACAGCTCGATGCGCGAGCGGGAAGCCCGCCCACCGCGGGACGGCTGGTGACGCGTGCGGCCCGGCATGGCGGCTGGTCGTCGGTCAACGGCTACCTCGGCGAGTGGGAACCCTGGACGGCCGAGCTGATGGAGAGTCACCTCTCCTATCCGGTCCTGGCGTCATATCGCTCGCAGCACGTCAACCAGAGCTGGCTGGCGGCGGTGTGCGCGGTGCTGGACTCCTCGGCACTGACGGTCGCAGCCGCGCCGACGGGGACCGTCGACCGCGCGCGGTACACCTTCGCGATCGCGCGTCATGCCGTCGCCGATCTGAGCTACACGTTTCGCACCGAACCGACGCCGCCGGAGCCGGATCGGCTGCCGCCCGAGCACCTTGCCCAGCTGCTCGCCGACCTTCGTGAGGTCGGCGTGGAGATTGATGCGGACCTCGCCACGATCACCGAGCGCCTGGGCCGGTTGCGGGCGCTGTACGAGCCGTACCTCAACGCCCTGTCGACACACCTGTCGCTCCCGCTTCCGCCGTGGACCGCTCCCGAGTCACCGACCGACAACTGGCGCACGACCGAGTGGCACTGAACGGTCGGGGACGACGGGCGGCGCCGTCAGCCGGGCGCGTCCGATACCCAGGGCCCGACCCCGCCGATACCATCGACGGCAATCCGCACGACGAAGCCCGGGGCATCCGTCGGGATCGGCGGAAAGCGGACCCCGGGGCCGAGGTAGGTGTGGGCGAGACGCTGCAAGAGCGCGGCGCCACCGCCCTCGGTGATTCGCGCGACCCCGCGCACCACCACGTACTCCTCCAGACCCATCGCGTTGTGGGTGCCCGCCGGGATCGAGGCCCAGACGCGCGGGTCGCGGCGCAGGTTGCGCAACTTTTGCCGGTCCGACATCGACGCGAACACGATCTCGTCACCATCGAGTCCCACCCAGACCCCGGAGATCTGGGGGCTGCCGTCGCGATTGACCGTCACCAGGGTGGCGAGGTGACCGGAGGTGATCGCCGAACGTGCCGGGTCCGGAAGCGCAGTCATTCGGAGACGCTCCTCGTCGTTCCTACCCGCCGAGTGTAGCCCCCCGCGGCGCGACCGCGCCAATCGCCACTGACGCGGACCGACCCGCACTCCGTCGCATCCGCACAACCTCCTGCGAGGATGACCGCGATGGGATCCAGCGACTCGCCGCGCGCGCCACACCCCGTCCGCGATCTGGGCGACGGGATCATGATGCCGCTGCTGGGCTTCGGCACCTGGCAGATTCCGCGGGGTCGCGAGGCCGAACAGTCCGTGTCGTGGGCGCTCGAGGCGGGGTACCGCCACATCGACACCGCGACGGTCTACCGCAACGAGCGCAGCGTCGGCGATGCGCTCCGTCAGAGCGGCGTGCCCCGGGACGAGGTGTTTGTCACCACCAAGTGGCTCCCCATGCGCCCGAACCCCGCGCGCGAGCTGGACCGCAGCCTGACGCGCCTGGGTCTCGACTACGTCGATCTCTACCTCATCCACTGGCCGATGCCCGGGCTGGACCGCCGCGGCTGGCACCGGCTCGAAGCGCTTCACGGCCAGGGGCTCGCCAGGGCGATCGGCGTGAGCAATTTCGGGGTCGACCGCCTCACCCGGCTGCTCGCCGAGGCCGAGCACCCGCCGGCGGTCAACCAGGTCCAGTTCAGCCCGGTGCACTATCGGCGCCGACTCCTCGACTACTGCACCCGGCACGGGATCGCAGTGGAGGCGTACAGCCCGCTCGACCGGGGCCGCGCCCTCGCGGACCCGACAATCGTCGCGATCGCCAAGCGACAGGGGCGCCAGCCGGCACAGGTCATGTTGCGTTGGGCGATCCAACGCGGGCTCAGCGTGATTCCCAAGTCGACCCATCGCGAGCGCATCCGCGCCAACGCCGCGGTGTTCGACTTCACGCTGAGCGACGCGGACATGGCGGCGCTCGACGCGCTCGACGTCAGCGACGGATCCGGAACGGCGCGTTAGGACGGTGCGATTTGCGGCACGGGCGACGACCGCGCCCGGTGGTCGGCCTCCGCGGCCGACACCATCGGGCGGCCGTGCGGGCACCCGTCGGTGCGGGGCCCGGTCCGACCGTGCCGCGACCCCAATTGCGATGACGGGGGCTATGCTCGAAGTACCCCACAAAGGAGGGGACATGAGCACCCGTCACGGTCGGCCGGACGACGACCCGTATGCGGCACCCGACGACGACCTAACCGCCGAACTCCGCGCGAACGTCGGGGACGCCTATTCCGAGGCATACACGGACCCGGCGATGGCGCCGGTGTTCGAGGCTGGCGGCGGCGTCGCCGAGGGGTTTGAGGACAGCGAGGCCCTCCTCATCGAGCACGCGACCGAGGGCGGTCTCGATGCAACGATGCGCATCCTGCGCGACGCGGACGAGGCCGAAGTGGAGGCCGAGGCCGAACGTGGGATCTATGGGGAGGCCGATCACGAGCGGTCGAGCGAGCGGGAGAGCGACTAGCCCCGCCGCGAGCCCGGCGCGCTCAGAGCGCAGTCCCAATGAGCGCGCCGATACCCATCGTCACGGCCATCGCCGCGGCCCCCCAAAACATCACGCGCGCGACCGCCGGCAGTTGGGGAGCGCCGCCGAGTCGGGCACCGACGGCGCCCAGCGCCGCCAGTGCGACAAGCGTGACCATGATCGCGACGGCAATCCTGGCGGACGCCGGTGCGAGTGCGATCGCGACCAGCGGCAGCACCGCGCCGGAGGCGAATGAGATCGCCGATGCCAGCGCCGCCTGGCGCGGACGGGCCAGGTTGTCGAGGTCGAACCCGAGCTCGTCCCGCGCATGGACGGCGAGACGGTCCCCGGACGAGAGTTCCCGCGCGACCTGTCGGGCAAGCGCATCGGAGAGTCCGCGCTCCCGGTAGATCCCGACGAGCTCCTCGAGTTCCTCATGCGGAGATTCCTCGAGCTCGCGGCGCTCAAGCGCGAGATCGGCACGTTCGACATCGCGCTGGGAACTCACCGACACATATTCCCCCGCGGCCATCGACATCGCCCCTGCGACGAGTCCGGCGATCCCGGCGGTAACGATCGCGGGGCGACCCGACCCGGCGGCGGCCACTCCGAGCACCAGACTCGCGGTCGACAGAATGCCGTCGTCGGCGCCAAGTACGGACGCACGGAGCCACGCCGAGCGGTGCGAGAGGTGCCGCTCCGGGCGGTTCGTGTCCATCGCGGGCATCAGACCACCACCGATTGCTCAGGCACCGGGAGCAAGGGGGTAGCCGGTGGCGCGCGCGGCCGCCGGGGGACCGAGCATCACGTTGAGGATGTTTGTCGTCGCTTGGCGGATGACGGTCTCGGCCTTTGGATCGTTGCGCACGGTCCCGGTGACGATATCCGGATCGATCGCCAAGAGCGCGGGGTCCGAATAGACCGGGTTGGTCACGCACGACCCGTCCAGCAGGCACACCCAGCCGCGCGTCCCGATGTTGACCACCAGGCCACCGCCGTGCTGTGGTGCCAGGGCGATCGCGCTGCCGGACACGAACCCCGCTTGCCGCTGCGGGCACGGGAAGGTCGCCGACGCCGCCAGGCGCGTGCCCGGTGGCATCGGCGCGCCGGACGTCGGGGTGTCGGTCTCCTGGTAAATCACCCCCTGCAGCTGTTCGTTCGGCGTGCCCCCGGAGCCGGCAAACACCCAGCCGAGCGGCGACGGGAGCGTCAACGGCATCAGGACGTTGGTGCAGCCGAACTGCTCGCCGAGGATCGCCTGTTCCGGCTGGCTGATCGGCGCGACCCGCCACATCGTCGACGCCAGCGTGGGGCTCGTGGCGTGCGGATCGGCGCGGTTCAGCTTCCAAATGTTGAGCGTCCGGTACGGGCCCGTGACGGGCGTCGGGACGGCGTGCCAGTAGATGCTGTTGGCGCCGAAGAATGCCGCATTCACGCCGCGGGCAAGCATCTGCGTCAGATGGGCCCGCATGCCGGGCGTCCAATACTCCGAGTGTGACCCGACGACGATCGCCTTCGCCGCGCTCGTCTCCGCATCGCCGGAGTTGAGATCCCCGTCCGCCACGTAACTGGTATCGCGGTCCTCGGCCTCGGCGTACCGGGCAAGCGGCGCATCTTCTGCCAAGACCTGGGCCATGCCAAAGCCGTCGTATGGACGGTTCAGGCTCACGACGGTCGAGATGCCTGTCGCCGTCGAATAGGCGCTGTGGCCCCCCCAGGTGTTGTACATCTGGTCGGTGTTGGTGGCGACCACCTGCACCATGGCCGTGGTGTGGTGGTCATCACGGATCACCAGCGGCATGGCGCCGGCCGCAGTCGGGTTGCTCACGGGCACGACACGCAGCTCGTAGAGGCCCTGGGTCCAGTCGTGGGAGACCGTCAGGGCGGCGGTCTCCTGCCAGGGCGCAGTGACGGTGAGCGTGGACGCCGTGACGTGCTCCCAGGTCGTCGGCGCCCGCACGGTGAGCGTCGGGCTCGTCCAGACCAGGCGCCCTCCGGCGCCCTGGTAGTCCCCGAGCCGCCAGACCTCGATCTGCACCGGCACCGGCGTCGTGCTGTGCGTGCCCAGATAGATCCCCACGACGCCCCCGCACGGGATGCTGGTGTACTGGGCGTAGCCCACAACGAGCGGATCGCCCGTCATCCCGGGCGGCTGCCAGCCGGCGTCACCCGCCTTGGCGTTCTCCTGGGCGATGGTCGTCGCCGCGCAGCCCGCGCCGGTGCCGCGCGGGGGAATCAGCGGGGTGGCCGCGGGCGCCGCACGCCGGGCGACGGCGGCATCAGACCACGACGCGCCGTTGCCGACGGCCGTGAGGCGGACCGTGTACGTCACGCCGTTGACCAGGCCCACGATGGTGGTGCCCGCCGTCGACACCGGAATCGCGGCCCCGCAGGCGGCGCCG
>JADGPG010000094.1 GCA_017882545.1 Thermoleophilia bacterium | reverse complement strand
AACTCGTCCGGAAGCGCGACGGCAGCGTACATCTGCGTCGGACAGTAGCCGCCTCGAATGTCTACGGCACCGCCCACTGGTGTCGAGACGATCTGATCAGCGACCCGGCCTCCTTATTGGCCGGGTCGCTGTCGTGGTTCAAGGGCCTTCGTGTCCGACTCCATCGATGGGCGAGACCGAACGCTAACCTCAATCGTCCAGATCTCTCCATTCCGGGTCACCGACGACACCGCGTGCCCGTGTGCGTGACACCACGCAGGGATATCGATCTCGACCAGTGGGTCGTCGGCGATAAGTTCGATGACGGCTCCCGGTACGGCCTTAGTGGCGGCCGCGGCCAGGAGTCGGACGGGTACCGGGCAGTGCGTGCCGAGCGCGTCGATGACTCGCGCCACCGTCATGATTCGAGGGGGCTCATCGCCCGCAACTGAGCGACGGCGTCGACGAACGCGCCGCCGGCCGCGGTGATCTCGGCTGTGGTTGTTCCAGGTGCCGCGGTCATCAGGATGGCCGAGTGCGTCCATCTGGAATCGAGACCGATCGCCTCGAGTGTCGGCGACGCCTTGCCCGCGTCGGCAGTGCACGTTGACCCGGGAGCGACGTAGACGCCGCGGGTTGCCAGCGCCAGTGCCAGGCTCTCGCCGGTCACCCCGTTGATCGAGACGTGGAGATTCCCAGGAAGGCGCGCCACGAGGCCTGGACCATTGAGCCGGACATCGCCGACGGCGAGGATTGGTCCTGCGAGCCCCACAACGATGTCGCGGAGCGCCGCCGAGCGGGCAGCTCGCTCCCGATGCGTGCGATCGGCGGCGATTCCGAGTGCCACCGCACCGGCGAGATCGACAGCTCCGGCGCGCTTGCCGACCTCCTGCGATCCCCCTTCGATCAGCGGGCGGAGGCGCGCGCCGGGCCGAACCCAGAGTGCGCCCGTCCATGCCGGGGCGCCGAGAGCGGCGCCGCCGATCGAGACGGCATCCACGCCGAGATGAGTCACGTCCAGCGCGAGGGCGCCAAGCGACTCGCCCGCATCGACATGGATGCGTACCTGGTCGCGGGCATGCCGCGCCGCGGTGATCAGTTCTTCGACATCCTGGATCGTCCCGATTTCGTACTGGGCATGATGGATCGAAACAAGTGCAGTCTCGGCGTCGATCGCCGCCTCAAGACGGGCCGGGTCAACGAATCCCTCGCCATCGACCCCGATGAACTCGACCGCGCCGCCGTCACGCGCATGCGAACGCAGCGCCGACATCACCGCCGGATGCTCAATTGCGCTGGCCACGGCCCTTCGGCCGAGGTCGGCGTTGGCGGCGAGCAGCCCCTTGACGGCGAGATTGCGCGCCTCGGTCGCGCCGGCGGTGAAGATCACCTCATCGGGGTCTGCGCCGATGAGCGCGGCGACGCGGGCGCGTGCCGTCGTGAGCAGCGACGCCGCCTCGGCACCGGCAGGGTGCAGCGCGTCCGCGCTGCCCCTGCAGGCGAGCGCCTGGGTGATCCCGACAACAACGTCGTGCGCCAGCGGGGTCGCGGTCGCGTGGTCTAGGTACACCTGCACGGTCCCCACCTGTCAGAGCCCTTCGGCCAGCCGATCGGCGAGCAGGTCAGGCAACCCCGCCGAGCGGATGGCGGCCTGCGCGCCGACGACGTCATAGGAGGTACGAACAAATTCGATCTCTCGGGTCTCCGGGGTGAACACGGCCCACCCGGCACGGGGATCGCCGTCCCGGGGCTGGCCGACCGACCCAGGATTTACGAGCCACTGCCCGGGTCCGAGTCGAATGTCGCTTGTCGCAGGAAGTGCCGTGACGGTGCCGTCAGGTCGCCGATGCCACAGGGCCGGCACGTGGGTGTGCCCGATACACGTCACCGCCGACGACGCGAGTGCGAGCGACGCTGCGGCGTCAGCGACGGTCGTCACATACTCCCAGACGGGATCGCGCAGACTCGCGTGGACGAGCGTCACAGGGTCATCGCGGTCCACCGGATGCAAGGTCCCCAGCCACTCGCAGCGGTCCGTCCCGATCGCGGCGATCGTCCAGAGCGCGGCGTCGCGCGCCCACGATGCGAACGTACTCATCGGCAGCCGGCCCGCGACGACGAGGTCGTGGTTTCCGCCGATGCAGCGTGTCGAGTCGTGGCGACAGGCGTCGAGTACGGTGATCGGATCCGCGCCGTACCCAACGATGTCACCGACGCACCACCACGCGCTGATTTCACGTCGCTCGATCTCGTCCCGCACCGCGTCAAGCGCGTGGCGGTTGCCGTGGATGTCACTAAGGACTGCGACTTGGGGCACTGCGGGCCTACCGCCGTCTGCCGGGGACCTGTGTGGCACCACGATACGCATGGGGGCGAGGTGGCATCCCGGTTAGGATGGCCGCGTGCGGGGACGTTACGCAATCGAGACGGCCGGATGGGCGTAGCTCCACGCTCGCCGGCCATCCAGGTCGTGTGCGTCGGCCGCCTGCGTGCGCCCCATGATCAGGCCGGCGCCGAGTATGCGGAGCGGGTGGCGCGGCTTGTGGGATTTCGTGTCGACGAGGTCGCTGCAGCGCCACTGCAGCGCGGGGCGGCGGCCGCGCGTGTGCAGGAAGCAGAACGGATCCGCGGCGCGCTCGTGCGGGGGGCCTGGACGGTCGGGTTGTCGCCGGATGGGCGGGAACCGCGTTCAAGCGAGGCATTCGCGCAATGGGTCGAGCGTCGGATGGTGTCGGGCCGCCCGATTGCGTTTCTGATCGGCGGGGCCAGCGGGCTCGATGACGATCTTCTCGGGACCTGCGATGAGACAATGGCTCTCGGCCGCCTGACCATGCCGCACCAGTTGGCGCGCGTCGTTCTTACCGAGCAGCTGTACCGCGCGCTCTCGTTGCTCCAGGGGCACCCCTACCCCCACTAGACCGATATGGTGCACGGTCGTGACCACGCCGTTTCTTGATGACCTTTCCCGGGCGATTGCGGCTGCGGCGACTCAGGCGACCGGCGTGGTCGAGCCGGCGGTCCCGCTTGTCCCACCGACGCGTCCGGAGCATGGCGACATTGCCTCTCCGGTGGCGATGGGCGTTGCCAAGCGCGCGGGCCGCCCGCCGCGCGAGGTTGCCGACGACATCGCCGAAGCGCTACGTCGGCGCGATGACCTTGCGCTGATCATCGATCGGGTCGAGGTCGCGGGTCCCGGGTTCCTGAACTTCCGACTCCGGCCCGGCTGGTTCGGGCGAGTCGTGCGCGACATTGCGGCCGCGGACCGTGAATTCGGAGCTGGGTCAGCGAAACCTCGGGAGGCGATCCTGCTCGAGTTTGTGTCGCCCAATCCGACGGGTCCGATGCACGTCGGCCACGCCCGCCATGCCGCCTACGGCGATGCTGTTGCGCGCCTGCTCGATTTCGTCGGCCACACGGTCTGGCGGGAGTGCTACGTCAACGACTATGGGCGCCAAATGGAACTGTTCGGGGCGTCGGTTGCCGCGCGGTATGCCGAACTGATCGGCGACGTACCGCATCTGCCTGAGGACGGGTACCACGGCGCGTACGTGGCCGAGATCGCCGCCGAGATCCGAACGGAAGTCGGCGACCGGTTCGTCGGCCGGGTGTCGCCGCCGGATGCGAAGGCGCTCGGGTTCTTCGCGACCGCGGGCGGTGATCGAATGCTCGCCCGTACGCAATCCGAACTTGAGACCTGCCGCGTGCGGATGGACCGCTACTTCTCCGAGGCCACCCTCCACGCCGAGGGTCATGTTGTCGCTGGTATCGATGCGCTGCGGGCGGCCGGCCTCACCTACGAGGACGACGGGGCGACCTGGTTTCGGACGAGCGACTTCGGTGACGAGAAGGACCGGGTGCTCGTGCGCTCCGATGGGGCGACCACCTATCTGGCCGCAGACGTGGCGTACCACCTCGACAAGGCGTCGCGGATGGGTGATCGCATGATCGACATCCTGGGTGCCGACCACCACGGGTACATCAACCGGCTCAAGGCCGTCATCGCCGCCGCCGGGTACTCAACGGACGTGCTCGAGGTGCTGATCATGCAACTGGTGAGCCTCATCGAACAGGGAGAGGCAAAGCGGATGAGCAAGCGCGCCGGCACGCTCGTGACGCTCCACGAGTTGATCAACGACATTGGCGTCGACGCCACGCGGTTCTTCCTGGTCGAGCGGAGCCATGACACCGCCTTCGAGCTCGACTTGAACCTTGCCCGGGAGCAGAGCCAGGAGAATCCCGTGTACTACGTGCAGTACGCACACGCGCGCTGCTGCAGCATCCTGGCCAAGGCCGACCAAGCCGGGGTCGGCCGGGCTCCCGACCACGCTGCTCCCGATGAACTCGATCCAAGTGAGCGCGCGCTGGTATTGCGGTTGTCCGATTGGCCTGATGCAGTCGCCGACGCCGCCGCGCGCCGCGCGCCCCACCGCTTGGTCGCGTACCTGAAGGATCTCGCACGGGATCTCCACGCTTTCTATCATCGCTGCCGGGTCGTCGGGGAATCCGCCGACGTCCAGGCGTTTCGCATGGAGTTAACGGTCGCTACGCGCCAGGTGCTTGCGTTAGGACTTGAGCTGCTTGGCGTCGGGGCGCCGGAGCGCATGTAGCCAGAACAGCGCGCCGAGATCCCATGCGGGTCGTCTCACGCGTGAGCGTGCTCTGCTAATTTGCGGGTCCGTTGGCGGGTGTAGCTCAGCTGGTAGAGCGTCGGCTTCCCAAGCCGAAGGTCGCGAGTTCGAGCCTCGTCGCCCGCTTTGTGAAAAGCCCTGCTAAAGCGGGGCTTTCGCTGTTTCTGGGCGTGGTTGTCGCGAGTCCGCGAGTCGGTCTGAATCGGTCCGACCACCATGCGGGACGGTCTGGGACCATGCGGGAGACTCCCCCGGGGATCGCGACGCTCCGCCCGAGGCCGGCCGCCGCGTCACCCATCTCACAGCGCCTTTGTCTGTTCCAGTGTTCGCCCTGTCGCACCGTCGCAGCGAACCCTCTTCGAAACTCGCCAAGAACGAGCGTTGCGACCCCGCTCCGAACACATTCGCCCGAGAGCCGGGTT
>JADGPG010000093.1 GCA_017882545.1 Thermoleophilia bacterium | reverse complement strand
TGCACGTCGACGTCCGGTCGTCGCGTGCCCGGCTGCCACCGGCCCGCGGCCACCGACGACCGGCTGGCGTCCGCAACGCCTCCCCGCGCTGTCGTCGATGCAACGCGGCCGCGACTGGGCACCCGCTAGTTCCCGCCCGACCCGTCGGTCGTCGTCGCGGTCGCGCCAACCCCGGCATCAGTCGTCGGTGGCGTCGAGGCCTGCGGCGACGACCCCTCCGGTGAGCCCTGGCCGTCGCCTGACGTGCCGCTCGATGATGAGACGGAGGTGTCACCTCCGGACGGAGACGGCGAGTTCACGGACACGATCGAGCTATCACCACCGCCCCCGGCGTCCCCGGACGGCGCCTGCTGCTCGATTTCGGACGCGGCGCCGTCGCGACGGCGCACGTCGGCGGCGATCGGTGCCACACGCAACGGGTGGTCGGCCTGACCTGCCTGTCGAAGGGCAGCTTCGATCCGATCGCTGCGCGAAATGCCCGCGGCGGTATGCCACGGCGAGGCCGACCCGGAAGTCCGCGCGCTGATGCCGGACGCGTCATGACGGATCAAGGGGAGGACCGCCGGCGCGGTGACCGCCGTGACGGCAACGCCACCGGCAACAGCCAGCCGCGCCGCAACAGATGAGCCCCTGGCACAACCGACGATCCCCTGACCGACACCTGCGGCGCGGCGACCGCCTCTCCACAGCAACACGAGGGGAACGACGCCCCCTGCCCAGGCCCCGTCATAAGCGCGCCGAAGGCGGGCGCGCGCTCGATGAAGGGCTTGGTAAGAGGCGTTGGCTGAGCCCGCGGAGTCCGTCGCGCGGCCCCCGGCGAGTGTTGTCATCACCGCCGAGCGCTCAGCGTCGGGCAGCGCGTCGACCTGTTCGAGCATCCAGTGCGATGCAGCGGCAGCGATCACGACCTCGTCGGTCCGCGCCGAATGCGACTCGACGTCGTTGAGAACCTCGAGCGGCAGCGTTGTGCGTCGCGTCCGCTCGTCGCGGCAGCGCGAGCGCACCACCGCGTACAGCCAGGCGCGCGCGTGATCCGGCGGCGCATCCGCGATCGCTCGGCGCATCAGGTGCTCGTAGGCATCCTGGACGATGTCCTCGGCGGCGGCGGCGGTATCCGGGCCAAGTTGGCGGGTCGCGAAGCGGACCAGCTCGCGCCGCCACGACTCGATCTCACCGAGGTCCTCCGGATTCCCGGTGTTCCGAGCGTCCACGTGCCTCCCCTTGTGCGCCTGGTCAGCCACCTCCCGCCGCCCGCCGGCGGCGGCGGCCGGTGACGACCTCATCGGCAGATCGCGACGCGGGCTGAAGCCGGTTAGGGATTCAAGGGCGCGCCGGGGTTCCCCGCGGGGCTCAAACAGCGATCAGAAAGCCCGTCAGGGGGTGGCTTCGAACAAAAGGGTCGGACGCCGTCGGACTATCCCGGCGCCCCCGGTGCGCGGCATTTCCGCCCACCGGGCTACCGGCACCGAGAAATTTTCGGCGTGGCCCGTAAGAACGGGACATTGGGGCCCTCCTACTAAGTGACAGCGATCGCGACGGGCCGCCATGGCGGCGTCGCTGATCCGGAATCCTCAGTCGCATCGGAGATCACCTTGTCGTCACCCTCCGCCATCCACCGCGCCCGCAGGATCGCGCGTTCCCTGATCACCGTCGGGGCGGTCGGCGCCGCCGCTCTCGTCCCGGTCGGCGGGGCGGTCGCAGCCGCGCACGGGCACCACCGGCCTGCTCCGTTCGGCACGGTCGTCGACTGGCGCGGTGCGTCGCACACCGCAACGGTCGCCGGCCGCACCGGGCGCCTCTTCGCAATTCACACAAACCGCCGGGTCGCGATTGGCACGATCATCGCCGTCCGGCACCTGCGCCAACTCCACAACGGCACCTACGTCGGCGGGATTGTCCGACTCGGCCATACCCGGCATGCGAGAATCCGCGGGGTGGTGGTTGCGACCGTCCGCGGCCACGGCTTTGCCATCGGCGCCCGTGGAACCACCTTCGTGGTGCGATCGCGAGCGCACAACACCACCCTGAACGCCCTCTCGTCAAGTCGGGCACCCTTCGTGGGCGAATCCGTGGTGACCGATGTGCAAATCGATCCCCATGGCGCCCTGACCGAGATCGATGTCCACACGACGTCGGCGGCGATCGGGTCGGTCGTCGAGATCGAAGGCATCCTGACTGCCGTCGACCCCGTTGGCGGGACCATCACGATCGCGCACGAAGACGACGGGACGGTCACGTCCTACACGGTGATCGTTCCACCGACGGTCGACCTGTCCACGCTTGTCATCGGCCAAGAGATGCATGTCCTCGGGTCACCGAACCCCGACGGCACGTTCTCGCTCGCAGTCGTCCCGCAGACGCTCCACATCGAGGGGACGGTCAGCGCCATCGACACGACGGCCAACACGATCACCGTGACAACTACCGATGACGGCATGTCGATGACCTTCGTCGTCAATGTCCCGACCACCGTCGACATCGGCAGCTTCTCGGTGGGTAGCGAGGTCGAGCTCGACGTCGTCCAGAACGCCGACGGCAGCTTCTCACTCGTGCAGTCGTCCGACAACGGCGACTCCAGCCAAGCCGATGATCAGGGCAACGAGCACTCGGGCGGCAACGACAACTGGTCGCCCGCCGGCGCTACGGGTGGGGACGCCGCCCGACGCGGGGCCTAGTCCATCGCGCCACCGGCGGAGTCAAACTTGGCGGCTCCGCCGGTGGCGGGAATCGAATCGCCGTGGCCACTACGTCGACGTCGAGAGGCGGTTGGTGTTGACACAGGGCTGGCAACCAACGGTTCGGCGCTCGGTGCGGCGCGCGGCAGCGGGGCGACCCTCACCCGGCAGCGTTGACCTGTCATCAGCGGACACCCTGATCGACTACGTCGCGATCGTCTGGGTCGTCTTCCTGATCAATGATGTCCCGGCGATCGCCCAGCCGACGTGGGCAGCCCTGATCCTGCTTCGGCTC
>JADGPG010000014.1 GCA_017882545.1 Thermoleophilia bacterium | reverse complement strand
GCCCTCATGCTCGTCGATGGCGCCCAGGCAGCCGGACACATGAAGGTCGACCTGTCCGCGCTCGACGTCGACGCGTATGCGGCGTCGGGCCACAAGGGCCTGCTCGGCCCGCAAGGCGTGGGCGTCCTCTATCTGCGACCGGGACTCGACGCGGCCGAGCTGCTGCAGGGCGGGACCGGCGGCGGCTCGAGCGAGGAGGAGTCGCAGCCGCAGGGACGGCCCGAGCGCTACGAGGCAGGCACGCCCAACACCCCCGGCATCGCGGGCCTCGGTGCAGGCGCGCGTCTGTGGCTCGAGCACGGTGAGGAGTGGCGCGCGCAAGAGCAGCGCATCTTCCGGGAGTTGAAGGAGGGGCTGGGCGCGATCCCGGGTGTCACCGTGTTCGGACCCGCAGCCGACGAGCCGTGCGTTCCCACGCTGTCCCTGGTCTCCGATCGCATGGACGGCGATCGCATCGCGTTCCTGCTGGACCGGCGCTACGGCATCGCGGTCCGAAGCGGCTTGCACTGCGCGCCTTGGGCGCACCGCACCATCGGGACGCTCGAGTCCGGGGCCGTCCGGTTCGGGGTCGGCTATGGCAGCACCTCCGACGACGTTGCGGCAGCGGTCGCGGCGCTCACGGAGTTGCTCGCGTGACGCCTGGGGAGCGTCGTTTCGTCGCGTACGGCTTCGCCTCGGTGCACGACGCGCTCGCGGCAGAGTCCGCACTCACGTCGGCCGGCATCGCCGTCACCGCGATCCCGTCGCCGCGGGCGCTCGGGGAGCTGTGCGGCATCGCGCTGCGGGTGGATCCCGCACGGGCGGGCGCCGCGGAAGCCGCCCTCGAATCCGCCGGGCTCCCTCCTCGCGCCAGCGCCGAGATCGACGACCTCTGACCGCGGAAGCAACCGCTTCCGCGCCGGAGCCGGCGAGTGCGGATCCTCACGCCCTCGCGCGCGCGCGCGTCGGCACTCTTTGCGCGGGAGAAGGCCCTGCCGACCGTTTGTCGATTCGAGGGGCCGGGAAGGGACTTTCTTCCTCTCGCCATATGGCGTGGCGCCGAGTCGAGTGATTGAATGTGAACGAAATCGCAAACGGGACGATCCCACGATTCTTGGGCGGTCCGGTCGCGAATTCGAAGGGCCGTTCGAAACGGGGGATCGCCTCCGAGTCCTGCCCGCCTAAAGCCCGCACAGGCCATGGCCGCAGGACCGATAGGGTGTTCACGGGAAACCGGTTCGCCTTCCACCTCGAAAAGGGGGCGCGGGTTGAGAGTCCACAAGGGACTCTCATGTCGCGCGCCGGTCTGACCAAGGTCAGCCAGCGGGAAGGGGGGAGACCGGCCCGTGCCGGCTACCCGCTAGCTTGGGGTACATGGGCGAAGCACAACTCACGCGTCACAGACGAGAAGACACTCGATTCCGTCAGTGATCGGAGGGATTGCATCGCAATGTCCCAGCATCCAGCACTACTCCTAGAGATCGGCGATGACACCGGCGCCGATACCGCGACTGGAAGGATCAGTCGCCGCGACTTCGTCAAGATCACCAGCATCACGGGCGCCGGCATGTTCGCCGTCACCATGTTCGGCCGCGTACCGTTCGCCGCCGCGCTCAGGACGCCCATCATGTCGGACGCCAAGGGCGTGCTTCTGCACGAGATCGCCCGCTGCGTCGCATGCCGGCGCTGCGAGTTGGCGTGCAGCGAGTTCAACGACGGCGCTGCCAGCTCGTACCTCGCCCGCGTCAAGGTCGCCAGGAACTTCGGCGCCTCGAAGGGTGCCGAGGCCGGAATGGCCGAAGGCAAGGCCGGGGACTTCCGCATGCAGGCCGACACCTGCAAGCAGTGTCCGCACCCCGTTCCCTGTGCAGAGGCGTGCCCGAAGGGCGCCATCAGGGCCGACAGCAAGACCGGCGCCCGCAAGGTCGACGAGAAGCTGTGCATCGGCTGCGGCGTCTGCACGAAGGCCTGCCCGTGGGCGGTCATCACCGTCAACCCGGCGACCCAGAAGGCCAGCAAGTGCTACCTGTGTGACGGAAGCCCCGAGTGTGCTCGCGCATGCCCGACCGGAGCGATGAAGTACATCGCGTGGACCGACCTGCGCCTGTCTACGCCGCCGGTTCAGCCCGGCATCATGGCGGATCCGTCCACGACCGCGTACTGCGCCCCGTGTCACTCGTGATGCTCCTGCATGCGAGCGCGAACACTGATTCATTCGGGAGGAGATAGAGCATGCCAACCAATGGAGGTTGGACCGGCAAGACGTTGCGCGTGAACCTTACGACGCGCACGCCCTCGGTCGAAGACACCCTCGACAAGTACAAGGAGTTCTGGGGCGGCACGGGCATGGCCTACAAAGTCCTGTGGGACGAGACCAAGCACGTGACCGACCCTCTCAGCCCCGACAGCCCGATCATCTTCGGATGGG
Source organism: Thermoleophilia bacterium (assembly GCA_017882545.1). Taxonomy (GTDB): domain Bacteria; phylum Actinomycetota; class Thermoleophilia; order Miltoncostaeales; family Miltoncostaeaceae; genus CAITWD01. The sequence goes on along the minus strand of JADGPG010000014.1, from coordinate 1,203 downwards.
GACCGCTTACGGGCACCGGCGCGCCGTGCGGCGGCCGTACGTGCATCACGGGCCTCGGCCCGCAGACGATCGAAGGTGCCGTGACCACCGGCCACATGGGCGGTCACTTCAGCGCCGAGGCAAAGTACGCCGGATGGGACGGGATCATCGTCACCGGCAAGGCGTCGGGACCTGTCTATATCGCCATCACCGACGACAAGGTCGAGGTCGTCGACTGCCCCGACCTGTGGGGTAACGGCATCTATCGCATCACAGCCGAGATCGTTGCGGCGATGGGCGGCAGCTGCCAGGTCGCGGCCATCGGCCAGGCCGGCCAGAACCTCGTCGCCCAGTCCGTCATCATGACCGGCTACTCGCACTCCGCGGGCGGCCAGGGCGCCAACATGGGCTCGAAGAACCTCGTGGGCATCGGCGTCGTCGGCACCGGCTCCATCAAGATCGCGGCCAGCAAGAAGGAGTGGCGGACGCTGATCGACAACGCCATGCAGCTCGTCGGCTCGAACAACCAGGCCGTCGTGCCGAACAGCCCGCAGCCGTGGGCCGAGTACGTGAGCAGCGCCCGTTGGTACGCCAGGAAGGGCCAGTACTGGGGCGCCGCGAACCCGCCGGTCGAGACCGGCACGTGCGATCCGCACGACCGTCAGAGCGTCGGCTACCGCTGCTTCAAGTCCGACCCGGGAACCTTCGCCGAGCAGTTCACGGTCCGCATGGACGGCTGCCACGCGTGTCCTGTCCGCTGCCACCAGGCACTCAGCGTGCCGACGGCCGCGAAGTGGGGCGTGCCGACGACCGCTGCGAACACCTGCACGGGCTGGTGGGGACGCGGCCTGATGGACGCCGCGAAGGTCAAGGGCACGCTGACCGGCCAGGAGGCCAACCTCAAGGCACTCGAAGCGTACGTCGTCGGCAAGCACATGACGGACGACCTCGGCCTGACGAACAACTACGGCACGACCGACCGCGGCTGGACGTTCGTCTACGGCGGCGCCAACAAGGGCGTCAAGTACATCCAGCCGAACGTGCCGCCCGCGGAGTGGACATCGCTCAACGCGCCCGGCGGGCTGTTCGACCTGTATGAGAAGGGCGACCTGAACTTCATGAAGGAGTTCGGCCGGATCATGGCCTACCAGGTCGGGGAGTTCGGCAAGTTCATGGCCGGTCCCGTCGAGACCAGCCTCGCCAAGTGGGAGGTCGGCACCCCCG
>JADGPG010000092.1 GCA_017882545.1 Thermoleophilia bacterium | reverse complement strand
CGGCGTGCCTTCACGGCGTGCCTTCACGGCGTGCCTTCACGGCGTGCCTTCACGGCGTGCCTTCACGGCGTGCCTTCACGGCGTGCCTTCACGGTTTGCCTTCACTCGCACAGTACGGTCCCCAGGCATGACACCTACCGGGCAGGCCGTCCCGTGATCGCGACCCTCGGCAACCGCAAGGGCGGGTGCGGAAAGTCGACGAGCGCAATGTATCTCGCCGTGGGGTTGTCCCGGGTCGGGCGCACCCTACTGGTCGACGCCGACGCGCAGGGCTCCATCCTGTCCTGGAGCGAGGAGGCGGAGGACTTCCCCGCCACGGTCATCTCGTGGCCCGTGCGGGACTTGGCGAAACGGGTTCAGGACGTCCGGGCCGATTACGAGCATGTCGTGATCGACACCGGCCGAGCGCCGGGGTCGGACGATCCGATCCTGCGGCAGGCGCTGATGGTGTCCGATCAGTGCGTGATCCCGGTGTCACCCTCGCTGATGGACACGCGGGAGCTTCGGAAGGTGCTGGCCCTGGTGGAGGAGCTGGAGCCGCTGCATCACGTCGAGGCCCGGATCCTGCTGACGAAGGTCAGAGCGGGCACGAACTCGGCCCGCGACGTTCGTGAGGGCCTGGCCGGGCAGGGCATCCCCCTGTTCTCCTGCCAGATCGGCTTACGGGAGAGCTACGCGGCAGCGTGGGGAACGACCCCGACCGATCTCGGTGAGTACCGGTACGTACTGGAGGAGCTGCCGATGGGTGCCCGGGTGTGATGGCCGGCAATCGGTTCGGGCAGCAGCAGCAGCGCGTCGATCCCGCGCCGGGGATCGCCCGGCCGGTGCGTGAGCCTGACCAGAAATACACGCTGATCCTGTCGCAGAACCTGCGGCGAAGCCTGGATGAGGACTGTGCCCGGTTGCGGCGGGATGGTGGCGTCCGGGCGAGTTGGAGCGACGCGATCCGGGCGCTGATCCGCCAGCTGCACGCGGACGAATCGCTGTATGACGCGGTCCTGGCCGACCTGGTCGATCGCGCAAACGCGGACTGACGACACGCGAATCGCGGGGAGATACTTACACGGTTGTAGTTCACTCGTGTTACAGTCGCCGCCATGTCCACCACAGCGGCCATCGAGCGCGAGCCCATCGGCACGCCAGCACTGTCGAAGATCCTGGGCGTCTCCGACCCCACGCTATGGCGGTGGATGGAAGCGGGGGCCATCGAGGCGCCACCCGGGCAGGGGACGGGTCGCCCTCGCCCGATCAGCGGCGACGAAGCGGCGCGGGTCATCCTGGTAGTGCGGGCCGCTTGGCGCGGCGGGATCGATCCCAAGCTGCTGCTGATCGCGCACAGGCAGGGCAAAGTCAAACTGCTGCCCGATGGTTCGCTCGTGATTCCGCCGGCGCCCGCCGAGGCCAGTCCGGTCCCCGAGCTGTTGTCGGCGTGAGCACGACCGCGGTCGAGGCCGAGGCCAGGCCCGACAACCCGGGGCTGACAGATCACGGACCACTGTTCGATCCCGCCGAGCCATCCGAGGCGCGGATCTGGCAGGCCCATTACATCGAGGGCGCCGCGTCCGCCGAGACCACCATGGAGATGGTCGCGGCGGTCCGGTTCCGCCGGTCCCTCTCGACTGCCCTCGCGGGTCTACGTACCCGCGTAGTCGCGGTGCCGGCGGTCCGCAGCATCCCGGACCGAGTGCCGGCGATAGTTCCGACCGGGGCCATGCTCGCGGCGGGCACGGCGAGATCGACGGGCCCCGACTGGCAGGGTCGCCCCTCTGCTGCTTCGATGCCGACCTCCGCCGAGGTGGCGAGCAAGAGGGTTCCGACGCCGAGTCTTAGCCCCCCGTAATGCACGAAGGGCCGGATCGGGAATGGCGTCCCGCTTCCGGCCCCCGGACGAATGTCCGCGTGCTCCCGCAAACCCGGGAGATTCTGATGTTACTGCATTCCGCGCACCCTTTCCCTGCGTCATCACCCGATGATGTTGCGCCGGGGGAGCGACCCTCGCCGATCCCGGTCGACGCGCCACTCGGCCCATGGGAATCACGGACACCGGCCGCGCGCGTCATCGCGTCCGCTCTAGCTCAGGCCGACCGCCCGGAACCGCCGGCCGATGCCCTGTGGTGGGTTGAGGCGCGCGCTGTGTCCCGGCCCGGCGGTTGGCGGCGAGCAGTGCGGACCGTCTTCGATGACGGCCCTGTGGGCGCGCCCGATCTGGACAGGGCCGCGTGATGACAACAGCGGCGCAGGTGGTCAGCGGGCTCCCGAAGTCCCGGAGCTGGCAGAGGAAGGCCAGCGAAGACGACCCCCGCGGTACCGGCACGGGCTTCCTGTTCGACTGGGACGGCGACAAGTTCCGGCAGTATCCGGCCGAGAGGACCCCGGACGGTCGTGTCCTGCCGCCGCAGCTGGTGGCCATCAGCCGGGGCGGCGCCATCGAGCTGTTGACCGGTGGCATGGAGATCGTCGACCGCCGCGACATTCGGGACATCACTCGGGATCTCGTGCCTGGCGGGATGGCGGGGATCGTGTCCACGGTCACACACCGCGACAAGTTCGGGAAAGAGACAACCGGGATGTTCACCGGCTCGGACGAGCGGGACCCGCGGTCCGATTGGCCCGATCGGCTCGCTATTGAGACGGCGAAGCGGAAACTGCCTTACGTCGTTTCCGCGATTAAGGGGCTTGGGCGGGCGTGGGAGGAGGTCCGGGGTGGCCGGCCGACCGCGTACACGGGGACGGGTTTGCTGTTGGCGGGCGAGGACGGTCCGCGGTTCCTGCGGATCGGTGGGCCGGCGCTGACCCCGGGTGGTGTGGATCCCGGCTCGGTTGTCCACCTGCCGATGGGTGTCGCTGAGCGACTCGGTCACCTGGCCATGCCTGACCCGAGCACGGACGACGAAGCGTGCGCGGACATGGCCGCGTTCACGGCTGTTCTGGGTGTGGCACCGTCCAACCCGGTGGTGCCGCTCGCGTTGCTCTCACAGCTCGCGTGGGCGCCGTGGGCCAACAAGTACGGCATGGTGTCGCTGATCCTTGCCGGCGGAACCGGCGTCCGTAAATCGACCCTGGCTGGTCTGGTCATGTCGGCGCAGTCACGGACGGAGGTCTATGGGCCGCCCGACCCGGATGCCGGAATGCCGGGCAGGGAACCCGCGGCGACCGCGAAGCTGCGGCACGGTGCGAGCACCGCGATCGGTATCGACCGGGCCCTGCACCCGTTGGGCGGGATGGTCGCCCTGGTCGACGACGCGTTCGCGACGAAGGCGACGCCGGCCGAGTACACGGCGCAGTGGCGGACCCTGTCGTTGATCGGTGACAACGTCGCGACGCAGGCGGGTGCGGCGAAGGGTGCGCGCGAGGCGGGCACCCTCCGACCGGCGGAATACCCCCGCGCCTGCCTTCTGGTGACGGCCGAGTCGCTGCCAGGGGAAGCCGACCACGGATCCGAGGTCGCTCGGTATGTGGCTCTGACACTGGGCGACGGGGACGTCGACCTCGACATGCTGTCCCCGGAGCAGAAGCCGGACCGGACTCGGGCGCGGGGCCGCGCGCATGCCCGGATGATCTGCGCCGGGCTGGCGGACATGAACGCCCCGGTGCGTGCTCTGGCGTGGGCCGCGGGGCAGGTGGCCGCGTGGGGTGTGATCGGGCACGGGCGGGCTCGGATCGGGTATCAGACTCTGCTGGCGGGGGCCCACCTGGTCGGGCAGCAGATGACCCGCCTTGGGCTGGCCGATTCGGTTGAGGACTGGCTGGCCGAGGTGAATGCCGTTGCGCTCATGTGGGAAGCGTGCGAGGCGCAGGCGATGCGCGCCGGAACGATCGGCGGCCGGCCTATCGCGTCCGACCCGGCTGCCGTTTTCACCCGCACTGTCAGGGAGATGCTCAACGACGGGGCGCTGTGGGTAGCCGACGCCGAACACGCCGGGCCCAACTATCAGCCGCCCCCCACTTGTCCGGTGGCGCCGGTCGAGCTGGGGTGGCGGCAGAGCCCTGTCACGGGCGCCGCGGCGTATTCGGCTGATGTGACATGGCAGGCGGGGCGGGGCGCCCCGATGGGCGGTTATGCGCCGCTGAGCACGGCCGGACGACCACGCCACACGACGATCACGCACCCCCTGTATGTGCCGAGCAGGCAATGGGAGGCGTTGGCGGGCAGGGTGGCCGAGGCTGCGCAGCTGCGCACGGGGTGGTCGTTGCCGGGCCCGCACGAGCTGTTGTCCTGTCTGCGGCGTGCCCGCATCATCGGCGCCGATGATGCGCGTTTCCGGGTGTTCGGTGCTCGGCCGCGTTGCCACGTCGTCGATCTGGCCCGGCTGCTCGACCTTGACGACGACGACGACGGCGACAGCGGTAGCGGCGGCGGCGGCGATGGCGGCGGCGGCGGCGGCGATGGCGGCGGCGGCGATGGCGCGGCGGCGGCGGTGATGATGGCGGGTGATGGCAAGACGATGGATACGCCCGGTGTGCCCGGTGTGCCCGGTGTGCCCGATCTGTTCGATCCGACCGCAGGCGACCAGGACGACGACCACGACGGCGGCGCCGGAATCATCGAGGACGAGTTGCTCGACGACGGCGGCGAGCTACTCGGCGGCGACCAGCTGATCGACGGCGGCGACCAGGACGACGACGACGAGGACGACGACCGCCCCGCCGCGCAGACAGCGCCACCTGCGGCCGGCGACCCGCTGATCGACGACGGCGACCAGGACGACGACGACGAGGACGACGACCGCCCCGCCGCGCAGACAGCGCCGCCTGCGGCCGGCGACCCGCTGATGACAACGACGGGTGTCCTCGACGTCGACGGACTGCACACCACGAAGGCGGGCCGGGTCCTCCCTGTCGAACTGACCGGGCGTGACGGACGGCCCGTGATCCGCAATGTGACCGACCTGGTCGACGTCATGCAACGGCACCGCCTGTCTTACCTGTATCTGCACGCGCGGGCGTTGCCCGTGCTGGGCCTCCCCGTCCGCCACGACCCGAAGGTCGACCCCTGGCGCGGCGACCCGGCGACGATCGATTACATGACCATGCCGACCGGTTGGGCGGCGAGCCCGAGCCGCTACGCGTGCTCTGCGTGCGGGATCGAGACCGGCCCCCAGAACCGCGACTGTGACTGCCCGGCACCAGCAATCGGCTACCCGGAGGGCGTGGCCGCGTGGACCACTGTGACGACGCCGCATATTCGCGGGTCGCTGGCGATCGCGGTCCCGTCGTGGGGTGACACCGGCCTCGGGGCGGCGCCGGACGGCGCCGCCCTGTTGGCTGCGCTCTCACTGTTCGCCCGGGCGACCGGTGAGCGGTTCTACCGGAACCCGCGGCGGACGTTCCACGCGCTCGTGGATGCGCGGTCGGGCCGCAAGGGTAGCTACCGGAAGCCGGGGGAACGCTCCCGCGCGTGGTGTGACGCCATTCGCGATCAGTCGTCGCCGGTCAGTACCGCGGTCGCGGAGTATGACACCGGTAATCCGGTGGTCGCGTCGAACTGGGCCCGGAAACCGGTATCCGGCGAGCCGG
>JADGPG010000091.1 GCA_017882545.1 Thermoleophilia bacterium | reverse complement strand
GGCGAAGCGGACGACGTCAGACAGTGCCGTCTCACGCGCGACCATGCGCATCCCGATGAGGGCGACGAAGCCCTCCGGATCCGCAGTGAGGTGCTTGGAGTGCTCGGCGGCTTCTGCGGAGTCGGCACCCAGCAGATGCTCGGGGTGGGCGTCCAGCGCGAAGATGCGGCAGAACTCCTCGTTGACGAGCGCAATGCGCCGATCGGCATCCTCCACAAGCACGCCGGATTGCATTTGGGCCATTAGTGAGGCGAGCCGGGCGTGTGACTGCTCGGCGGCGCGGCGTGCGGCGTGCTCGCGGAGCTGGGCGGCGTTCATCGCCCGCATCAGCAGGGCCAGACGGGCGAAGACCAAGGCCGTGAGGGCGACCGATGTGCCGGCCAACACGAGTGCGGCAGAGTCGCCGAGACCATGCTGGGACGCGTACCAGACAAAGGCCACCGGGGTCACCAGTAGCGCGACCCCCAGGATGACCAGAAAGGCCGCGGGCGAGTGGCGCGCCAGATCGGAGCGCTGACCGGCGGGCACCGGCGGCGCACTGGCGGCTGCGGCGATCGCTCCGGCGATGAGGACCCCCGACGCCAGCCACAGCACGTCGTACCAGTTGCCGATCGCATAGGACGCCGAGTGGGTGGCGTAGATGATGTCGGCCAGCAGCAGCGCAACCGCTCCGGCCAGGAACAGCGTCGTGGCGCCGGTGCGCCCCGACGGATCGACGAGGCCGCGGACGACGAGGGCGATCAGTAGGGCGTCGCCGACGGTGTAGGCGAACAGGATCAGCGTGCCGAGCGTGGAGTTGGCATCCGGGCCGACCATCACCCACTGCAGCGATGCGGCCACGACCACGACGATGGCGGTCTCGAGCGCCGTCGTGGCCGTGAACCGAAGTCCCGAGCGCGTGATGAAGGCGGCGGCGCCGGCGGTGATGAGCGGGTAGCCGAGGAGGTACACCCCGTCGGCGGGCGACGGGAACGACGTGGCCTGCCCGCTGATCAGCTGGGCTCCGTTGAACAGGCCGTCGGCGACGGCAAACGCTGTCAGGCCGGCGGTGACCCACAGCGCGCCGGCGCGCTGGCCGACCGGCAATCGCCGCGCGCACCACAGCGCAGCCAGGGCCGAGTACGCCTCGATGGCCACGTACCAGAACAGCTGTGCGCGGGTCGGCAGCGCGAAGTACAACGCGACCGCGACCGCGCCCACACCGATCACGACAACGGCGGACGGATGGATGCGCGTTCGGAACGCTGCAGGCTTGGCGATCATCGAATGGCGGTGGCCCCTCGGGCCGGTCGAAGTATCAGGATGGTGCGGCGACGGCAGCCCGCTCGGCGCAACACACACGACCGAACTCCGCGACCGGAACCGTGATCTGCTCCAGGTATCGGACAATTGCGAGCTCCCGATAAGCACCGTGGTCATCCGTCAGGTCCGCACCGAGAGCGTCGGCGAGCGAGCGTGCGGCAAGGGCCACGGCGGCGGCGATCGTCACGGCGACGCCGCCCGGAAACCGTGGGCTGATCTTGAGGAGCCGCGCGTCTGCAAGCGTCACTTACCCGGGTGGATCGCCGCACGGGCTTCGCGCACTCGGCGATCGCCGATCAGTCCGCACGCCCGGTCGGCCTTCCGCCACCGTTGACTGGCTCGAGGCGATCTCGCCCGAATCAACCGCGCGTCCGACGCAGCTCAGCGTCCGCGTCGACGCGCGTACGGACAGGCGACCCGCGCTAGGACAGGTTGCCATCCCCCATGCGGAACCCGTACCCCCGCACGGTGCACACGTAGCGCGCATGGCGGGGGTCGTCGCCCAGCTTTCGGCGAAGATTGGACAGGTGCACGTCGATTACGTGGTCGTCGCCGAACCAGTCGTTGCCCCATACCCGGTCCAGCAATTGATCGCGGCGCAGGGTGATACGCGGGCGTTCCGAGAGCGCGTCCAGGACGTCGTATTCGATCCGCGACAGCTCGATTTCCAGACCGTCCAGCCACACTCTGCGACCCAACGGGTCGATCCGAAGCGCCCCGAACGCGCGCTCGGCCTGCGTGGCTCCGACCCCGCCGCCCCGCACGCGGCGCAGCATCGCCTTGATCCGCGCCACCAGCTCGCTCGGGAAGAACGGCTTGACCAAGTAGTCGTCGGCGCCAACCGACAGCCCGATCACCCGGTCGATCTCGGAGTCCCGTGCGGTCAGCATCAGCACGTAGGCATCCGAGAAGGTGCGCAGCTGGCGGCAGACTTCAATCCCGTCGAGCACCGGCAGCGTGATGTCGAGCACCACGACGTCGGGTCGAAACGTCCGGGCCGCATCCAGTCCTGCCTGGCCGTCACGGGCGACCTCCACCGCGAATCCCTCCGGGGTCAACGAGGCAACGACGAGGTCGACGAACTCCTGGGTGTCCTCGATGACGAGAATGCGGGTGCCGCGCTCGGATCCGGCTGCCATGTCTCGATTATGCCAGCACGCCTGCCAAATCCCTCAACGTGCCTGGACATGGGCAGGAGCGAGAACGCGCGGATCCGCTCCCGATCCCCCTCCGGTTGCCGCCCCGCCTCGGATAACCTGCCAGCGCGCAGCCTGCCGGCCACCCCCGTGCGCCCAGCGTTGCCGTCATCGAAAGTCCCCGACAGACATGTTTCTCGCACTCCGAGAGGTGGGCCGCGCCAAGGCGCGCTTTGGACTGCTCATGGCAGCCATCGCGCTCCTGGTGTTCCTGATCCTCACCCAGCAGGCCCTGCAGACGGGTCTGCTCACATCGTTCATCGGTGCGATCCAGCGCCAATCCGCGCCGGTGTTGGTGTACTCGGTGGACGGCGAGCGCACACTGCAGGGCAGCGTTATCACGCCCGATCTTGAGGCCGGGATCACGCGCGTTCCCGGAGTGGCAGAGACCGGGCGGATCGGCCAGAATACGTTCACGGTCTCGGTGAACGGACGATCCCAATCCGACGCGGCCCTAATCGGCTACGCGACGCCGTCGCTCGGCGCGCCCGCGCCACTGAGTGCCGGTCGATTGCCCGAGGCTCCGGGCGAGGCCGTCGGCAGTGCCGCTGACTTTTCGATCGGCGACCGCGTGCGGATCGTCGGCGGCCAGCCCGGCCCCGAGCTCACCGTCGTCGGCCTTGCCCGCGATGCGCAGATCCAGGTCACCCCGACCCTGTTTGCCTCCTGGTCCGACTACGTGGCCGCCTCACGGGCCGCCAACCCGGACGCCAAGGCTATCCTGCCGAGCGTCATCGGCGTCCGGCCGACGCCGGGGCTCAGCGACGGTGCAGTGGCGACCCGGATCAACGAAGCCCTCCCGCAAGCGGATGCGTTGCCCAAGGCACAGGCCGCGGCCGACACCCCGGGGGTGGCCGCGGTGCAGGGCTCATTCCAGGTGATCTTTCTCCTATTCGCGCTGGTCGTCCCGCTCGTGACGGGATTGTTCTTTCTCATCATCACCCTGCAGAAGTCGCGTGCCCTGACGCTCCTGCGCGCGATCGGGGCGCCCGCGGGCGTCCTGGTGCGGGCGCTGCTCGTCCAGGTGCTGATCATCCTCGGCGGCGGGATCATCATCGGCACCTTGCTCTACGCCCCGGTGTCCCAAATGAAGATCGGGTCGCTGTCGCTGCGGTTCGACCCGACCGCTGTGCTCACGTGGGCGGCGCTGCTGCTCCTGCTTGGCGTCATCAGCGCGTTTGCCGCCGTGCAACGCGTGCTCAGGATCGACCCGGTCGAGGCGACGACTGGCGAGGGGGGTCGATGAAGCTGGCGCTCCGCGAACTGCAGCGCCGTCCGGGACGATTCGTCGTCGCGACGGTCATCCTCACCCTCATCGCGCTGCTGCTGATGTTCCTGGGCGGGTTGCTCGACGGACTGGTCGCCAGTAGTACGGGGGCGCTACGGGCCCAGACCGGCCAGTTCATCGTCTATTCCTCGACATCCCGCAACGCGCTGGTGCGCAGCCGTATCGAACCGGCGACCCACGCCCAGGTCGCCGCTGTGGCGGGACCGGGCAACACGGGCGGGCTCGGCAGCGTGCAGCTCGGATCACGGATCCCCGGCCACGGCCCGCGCGACCTCGTGCCGATCGTGCTGTTCGGCTATGAGCTGGCCCCGCGCGGGCTGCCGCACATGCCACCTGGACCGGATGAGGTCTATGCCGACACGACCCTCAAGGCCCAGAATGTCTCGGTTGGCACGGTCATCGAACTCGGGCCGGCCAGATCCCGGGTGCGGGTCATCGGATTCGTGAGCGACTCGCAGTATCTCGGCCAGGCGACGCTGTGGGGGTCGCTTGCGACCTGGCGCGGCGTGCTGACGGAAAACCGCCCGGGCGAGCGCGTCGCTGACGGTGTCGTCCAGGCGATCATCGTTCGACACGACGCGGCCCATGCGACGACCCCCGCTGCCATCGACGCGGCGACCGGCGGCGCCACCACCACGCTCACGATCGACCAGGCCATCAACGCCCTGCCGGGTGTCGCCCAGCAACAGAGCGTGTTCGACCAGATCATCGGCGTCACGGTCGTGATCGCAATCGTCGTGGTGGCGCTGTTCTTTGCGCTGATCACCATCGAGCGGACCGCGCTTTACGGGGTCCTGAAGGCGTTGGGGGCGAGCTCGACGACGCTGTTTTGGGGCGTGCTCCTGCAGGCGCTCATCGTGACGCTCATCGCCTCGGCGATCGGCATCGTCGCGTCGCTCATCCTCGCCGCGATCATCCCGCCCGGGTCGATTCCGTTCATCGCAACGCCGCTACGACTCGCCACCAGCGTCGCCTACCTCGTCGTCGCCGCGGTAATCGGCTGCGCGTTCTCGCTGCGCCGCGTCCTCAAGGTCGATCCGGCCGCGGCCATCGGTGGCGGCCAATGACAGCCGCCGCCTGCAGGACCCGAGCCTCGCGCAGTGCCTCCCCTCAATCGCGGAGACCGCAATGCCGCTGACCCAAACCGCCGTCGCGTTGTCGATGCACGGCGTCCGCAAGACGTTTCGCGTCGCCGACGACGAGGTCGTCGCGCTCGACGGCGTCGACCTGACGGTTGGCTCCGACGAGATCCTCGCGCTGGTCGGACCCTCCGGATCGGGCAAGACGACGCTGTGCTCGATCGCCGGCGGGCTGCTCGCACCGACCGTCGGATCGGTCGTCGTCGGCGGCCACGATATCTCCGATTACGCCTCGCACCAGCTGACGGACTTCCGCCGCAACGCCGTCGGGTTCGTCTTCCAGACGGTCAATCTGGTGCCCTTCCTGACGGCGCGCGAGAACCTGCTGGTC
>JADGPG010000090.1 GCA_017882545.1 Thermoleophilia bacterium | reverse complement strand
TGTGGGTGGCGCCGCGTCCGACCGGGCCGGTCACATTGGACCGGGACGCGCGCTCCGAGAGTGTCTCGCCCTCAAAAGAGCGCGACCGGCGGCGAATCCGGAGTCAACCTTTTCGCCGGACATGACGATGTATGTAGCTCGTGCTCGGTGGTGCAGTGCGTGCGGTTCGCCGCCGCGCAGTCGCGTCGCGTTCGCACCCCTCGGTCGCGCCGATTCGGACAAGGAGCCACGTGAGGGAGCCTTACCCCTCGGTCCTGGCTGTGTTGGGGATTCTGGCGGTCTCACCGGTGCCTGCCCCGGATCGGTACCGACGCACGGCTACGGCCCGATGCTCTCCCGCGAGGAGGAGACCATGATGCCTCGGGCTCTCCCGCGCCCTAATCACGCAAGCGTCGTGGCGTACCTGGCGCTGTTTCTCGCCCTCGCCGGAGGCGCATACGCCATTCACAGCACGGCGCCGCCCACCATTCGCGCGTGCTATTCAAGCCGGACCGGCGCGCTGAGGGTTCTGCGCACGGCGCACTGCGGCCGGGGTGAGCTCTTCGTGGCGTGGAACAAGCAGGGAATCGCCGGGCCCGCGGGAGCGCCGGGACCACAGGGTCTGCAGGGTCCCACCGGCACGGTGGACACGTCGAGCTTCTATACGAAGTCCCAAAGCGACACCCGCTATCTCCCAGTCGCTGGCATCGCCGCCAACTCCTCGGAACTCGGCGGCCAGGCCCCTTCGGCGTTCGCGGCATCAAGCCTGTTCGGCAGCCCGACGTCGGTGAATGGCGGCGGCGGCGGGGACCCATATTGCGTGCTCGGCGAGATCAAGTTGACCGCGACGACCGGCGCAAGCCTGCCGACCAACTGGGCACTCGCCCAAGGCCAATCGGTCTCGATCGCTTCCAACACGGCATTGTTTTCGCTGTTGGGGACGACGTACGGCGGCAATGGCACGACCAACTTCGCGCTCCCTGATCTTCGCGGTGCGGAGCCGAAGGGTGCGAGCTCGTCGGGAGTCAACTACGCCATCTGCACGACAGGCATCTTCCCATAGGCGCCCCTCCGGTCGGAGACGTTCCGCTGGGTGCGGGGCTGGGCAAGCAGCCCAGGCGCTTCGGATTGACACGAGCGCTGGGGGGACCCTCGCTTCCCGTGCCGACCACGAGACGAGCCCGTCGAGAACGCCGCGGGCGGCCGCGACCGCCCTCCGCCGTGCACGCGGCAGGTCAGGGGTTCGAGTCCCCTGTTCGCCCCCTTGGAGACCCGTGCCGGACATAGGGGTTTCTGCGTATCGGGTGAGTGGGCGTCCCGTCGGCCGTTCGAGTCTGCATCCACCGTGGCATGGCCGGACAACGTCTGGGTGTCTCGAGGGCTACGGGGACCCGGGCCGGGTGCCATCGACGTGCAACCCTGCGGACGTGCGTCGACGCACGCCGCAAGGTCCCGGCCGCGGTTCGCCGCGGCACCGGATCGGCCGCGCCGCCGACACCTCGCGGACCATGGCCCGCGCGGGTGCAAAGACATTGACGTCAGGAAACGTGCCCGACGTGCCGAATCGCCCTATGGAGGTAAAGCGCAGGCGCGCAACCGGGGAACGCAGCGCCTGCGGTGTGGCACCTCTTGCCTCGGCACTGTGGGGGCAGTTCGCCGGAGAGGTGCCAAACGGGTCGCGCTGGCGTGCAACTGAATCGCCCTGCGAGCGGGGATGCCTCGCTCGCCTCGAGACCGCACCCCATAGACTTCCCAGCCGCCAAATCGCGCGCTAGCGTAAGTGATGGTTCGGCGCTTCGGGCGCTAAGAGCTCGCCTACAACGTGGCGACTCTCTCACCTGGGTGCGCTCATCGCTGAATCCGCGCCCCTCCGGATCTTCATGGTGCGTCCGGGGGGACGCCGATTGCTCCGGACGGACCATTCGATGTGCCATGGACCTCCGAGACCGCGCTGGCAACGGTCAAGTCGACACGCGTCATCGTCGAGCGGTCCCGCGGATCCATACTCGCGTTCTGGGGGGGCGCACCGACGCTGTCTCGCGTCGGCATCACTCGGACGCGAGACACCGACGCTGTCCGGCAATGTCCGGCGGCGGTCCGCGGCCGCAGGTACGGCACGCGGGAAGGCCCCACGCGTTCGCCGACTAACCCGCCGGCCGGTCCAACGAGGATGCCGAGCGCGATCCTGGCGGTGTCTCCGGGTCGAGGTTGTCACCCCCTCACCCGAGCTTGAGTCCACGGCGCAGGAATCCACCGGTGGTGACGCGAAAGCTGCCGATGCTAGGGCGGCGCACTGGCGACCCGCCGCCATGAAAGGGGGGGTGCGATGGGCGCGCGCAGCCCGCGCCCATCGCGTCACGCCCGAAGGCGACGGATCCAATGCTCGTAGGTCGAGGCGATGGTCGGCGCATACAGATCTGCCGGACGGCGCCGGATTCGCGCGGGATGCGTGCGACGACCCAAGGCGCACCTGGTGGGATCGCCGTCGCGATACCCCGATCGCCGCTCGACCAGGCGTATCTCGGATGCACAAGATGTATCGGTGTCGCGTTGGTGTCGCTTACGCGCGATGTCCGCCTGACAGTCGCGGTGGGCGGTACCACCCGACCGCGATGACCGCAGGAGCCGATGGCGGCGGTAAGGGAACCTCATCGGACCACGATTTGGGGTCGTCGTGACCCGATGGGCGAGGACGGTGCACGGTCGCAACATGCACGCAGACAGTCGTCAGCGTGCATGTTGCGACCGTGCACTAGTTGAGCGCGGTTACGCCGGCGTCCGCCATGAGCTGAGTGATCACCACGAGGTTGTCCCAGGCCGTCTGTTCGGCCTGGTCCCAGCTGGCGTCGCTGGCGAACGTCGCACGCCCGCGCGAAATCGCCAGGTAGTCCGACGTGGCGCGGGCCAGCTGCTGTTCGGTGGGGACGGTGGTGGTGGCTGTCGCCGTCATCTGTGGTGATCCTTTCTCGCCAGGCGGTGATGCCGCCTGCCGCTGCATCTGCTGTCGTACGTGCGATCCGGCATCTGGTGGAGCACGCTGACGGATCGGTCGGAGGGCAATCGGTCAAGTGTTGCACCAGGGTCCGGATCGCGCCCTCGGGAACCGGCGCGGGGAGTCGCGTGGATCACCGTGGGCCCCGGGACGCGCGCCGACCGGGGCCCGGATGAGCCCGACGATCCGACGAGTCCTGGCGCCGGCGGCGCGGTAGATTGGCCTGGGCGCCGCTGCCCCCGAATCGGTCGCCGCCGCACGCGGCGTCCCGTCCTAGTGAGCCTGAGGCGTCCACAGCGTCCACATCGCCGCCCAATTGAACCCGTCGACCAGTGGAGATCTTCGAGAGTGCGACCGACCGACGACTCGTCGCAGCACCGGCTCGTGCGCGTGCTCGCCCTGCGGGCGATCTCCGGTCGGCTCGTGTACGGCGCGGTGGTCATTCTCGCCACGTTGCTCGCCGTCGGCGTGGCGGGGCCGACGGTCATCGACGAGATCGGCGCGATCCTCTTGGCGACCTTCGCCGTGGTCTTCGCCGAGTTCTACTCGGAGGTCGTGGGGGCGACGATTCGCGAGGGCCGGTCCTTGACGCACCCGGAGCTGCGGGCGACTGCGGCAGAGCTCGGGACGCTGGTGATTGCGGCCGTTCCGCCGCTCGTGGTGACCGGTGGAGCCGCCATCGGCCTGTACAGCCCGGACATCGCGATCTGGGTCTCGGTGTGGCTGCTTGTCGCGCTGCTATTTGCGTTCGGCTTCGCGGCGGGACGGGTATCCGGGCGCTCACTGGTCGGCAGCGCCGTCGGGGCGGCGGTCCTGCTGATCCTGGGACTGGGCATAATTGTCGTCAAGGTCATGGCGATGCACTAGGCGGTGCCCGCCACGACCCGACGGCCACCGCTAGGGCGGGGGCGGGGGCGGGGGAATCTGGCCGTAGGCGACGGCAAACCCGACCTGATCGAGCGCCGAGGGGCTCGAGATGAGGTTGTTGCCGCCGTCGACCATGAAGAGCTGGTCGAGCGACATTTGCACGCCGTCGACGACGAGACCGGAAAACGTCACGGGCGTGAACACCCCGAGCGTCGCGATGCTGTTGCCGATGGACGGTGCCTCGACGATCCATTCCGCCGACGTCGCAGGACCCGAATATGTGCGGTTGATGGAGAACGATTGGCCGTTGGTGTTGTCGACCAGGGCGATCCGCCAGACGGATCCGGTGAGCTTGCGGACGGTGACCGTGACGTTGTCGCCGGCGTTGACGGTCATCGAGGTGATCTGCTGCTCCGCGTCGGGAAGCACTTCCCACCATGGCCAAATCCAGACGTGCCCGCCGCTGTATTCCTCGTGGATCCCGGCCTGGATCAGGGACCCATTCGAGACGCCGTCAACACCGACCCATTCGCTGGTGTCGCCGGGGGTCGGTTGGAGGGTAGGAACGGTGAACGTGCCTTGGGTGCCGGTGATGCCCGCGCCCTCGAGCGCATAGCCCGACCAATTCGACGAATAGCCGGGCACGATTCCCAGGGTCGTCGGCGCGGGGGTGGCAACGAGAACCCGTGCGACGCCGACGATCTGGCGGTACTGGTTCCTGGCGGTGAACCGCATGGTCCAGCTGCGACCCGCGCTGGCGGGGGGAACGTGGAAGGTGTACGCCCCGCGACACCGGACCGGCGTTGGGTTCCTTCCGTGCCAGATGCTCGGACTGACCGCGAGCGCGCAGGCCGTCGCGTGCGTCGCCGCGTAGTGGACCGTGACGGTGCCGCCGACCGCCGTCACCGTGGCGCGGTCGAGACCGATCGCGGCCGTCTCGCAGACGCGTGCGCGCCGGTGCGTCGTGCGCCCGTGCGACCGCGTCGCGACGGTGACCGTCTTGCAGGTAGTGCCCGATGGAGCTGCCGACGCGAACGCGACCGCGCCGAAGGAGACCATCAGCGTGAGGACCCCGATGACGAGCACCCGCGCGCGCATGCTCAGCACCAGTCGACCGCCGATGGCGTCGTCGTGGCGCGCAGGGTCTGGGCGTCGGCGTGCGGGTGGCGTGGCGCCATCCGGACCTGACGGGCGGTCCGTCGCCGGCGGGTGTCAGTCGTCAAATACACGCGTGCGTCCTGTCAAAGCGATGGGTCACCGTGCCTATCGGCAGGTTCGCCGTATTCCGTGATGTTCTTGGTCGCGCGCAGTCGGATCGCCGCAGCTTCGGATGGCGATCGTACACGCTGTGGGGGAAACGGACCGGGGGACGCGATTGGCCATCGTGACGGTATCGACGGCATGCCACCGGCCGGACGGTTCTGCACGGACGCGCGCCCGGATTTCACTGGCGTGCTCAGGCCCCGTCGGGCGGCAGCATCACCACGGGCTGACGCCACAGCGAGACCGTCGTGGCGTCCTCGCCGCGCAGCTGCTGGGTCACCACGAAGGTGCGCCGGAGCATCGTGATGACGGCCATCGCAAGAACTGCGGATACCGGTAGGTTCACCGCGAACGCGGTGATGATCGCGCCCGACTGCTCCGACGTGCCCCATGACAAACACACGTCAAACCACGCGTCCACGACCAACAGCGCCGAGGATGCCGTCAGTCCAACGATGGCGACTGCCCGTCGCCACCACACGAGCCATGCGGTGGCCGCCAACGTGGCAGCGAGCATGACATCGAACCCGACCCACGCCGTCCGCCAGGCGCCTCCCGACTCGGTCACCGGCAGCGCAATGGTCAGGTAGACCACCCACGGAAACAGCAGCAGCGCGCCGCCACCGGTAATCAGCAGCACGATGAATCGCCGACGGTGCATGTCGGGATCGTTCGCCGGGCGATCGATGAGACCGTCGAGCATCCGCGCGACCTCGGCGCGTTCCTCGCGCGTCCACCGCGCGATCTCGTGTTGGGTCGGGACCGTGTGATTCACGCCCTGCACGACGACCTCCTCAGCGTTTGCCCCCGCGCCCAAGGGGCTGATCGGTGCAGACAGCCCGACGTCCGAGATCGACCAGGCGGCCCCGTTGACGCGCGATCTGTACGACACGATTCAAGCAGCCATCGCCGGGCATGTCTGTGGACGCCGACGGTCATCGATCCGTCGGCGTCGAGGCGGTTCAGCCCGTCGCGGACCGGCGCGACTTCGGGCGCGCGAGCGCCGGGATCAGCGATGCGGCGCTGGCGGTAATCGTGCGGGCCGCAAGGACCGCGGCGACGGCCGGACGCTGCCGGTGGTCGTGGGCGCGACGCGGACGCCGTCCGCGGGGCAGGTCGCGGTCGGGGGTCTCGGACGCCGGGGCGGGATCCGCCGGCGTCGCAACCGGCGACACGGTCCGATCCGTGGGGAGCGCCTTGACCTGTGCGGGGACGCGGCGCTTGCCGGGGTGTTGGATCTCCCAGAGCGCCTCGCTCAGCGCCTCGCGGTCCAACTGCTCGTGCTCAAGGACGGCGTTGGCCAACCGGTCCAGCTGCGCGCCGTGCTCGTCGAGGAGCGTGAGCGCTTCCGCATACGCGGCGTCCACCATCGCTCCGACGGCAAGGTCGATCTCGCGACGGGTGCTCTCGGCCAGGGTGAGCGGCATCTCCCCGACGCTGGTGACGATCTGGCCGACCTGCGGGGCGAAGCCGAGCCGCTCAACCGCTTGGCGCGCCAGGCGGTTGACCTGTTCGAGGTCGTTGGCAGCTCCGGAGGAGATCGTCCCGAAATGCACCTGCTCGGCCGCGCGACCGGCGAGCGCGACGATCATGCGCTCGTGCAGCTCCTGCGGGCTCAGCATCGCCGAGTCCGTGTCGCCGAACAGCGCGAGTCCCGCCGCCATGCCGCGCGCCAGGATCGTCATGCGCTGAACCTTGGGGTGGGTCGGGCACAGATCGGCGGCCAACGCGTGGCCGGCCTCGTGCCAGGCGATGCGTTCCCGGTCACCGGCGGCGAGCGCACGGTCCTTACGCTCCGGACCGGCGACGACACGCAGCATCCCCTCGGCAAGGTCCTCGTTGGTGATCGCCGGACGGCCGCCGCGCACCGACATGATCGCGGCCTCGTTGAGCAGCTTGGCAAGGTCGGCGCCCGAGAACCCGGCCGTGATGGAGGCAATGTGGCCGAGGTCGGCGTTGTCGGCAAACCGCTTGTTCGCCGAGTGCACGGCGAGGATTGCGCGACGCCCGCGCTCGGCCGGCAGGGAGACCTGGATGTGGCGGTCGAAGCGCCCCGGGCGCGTCAGGGCGTCGTCGAGCAGCTCGACCCGGTTGGTGGCCGCGATGATGACGATGCGATCCCGCGGGCTGAAGCCGTCGAGCTCGACCAGAAGCTGGTTCAGGGTGGTCTCGCGCTCATCGTTGCCGCCGCCGAGGCTGCCGCGCTTGCGCCCGACCGCGTCGATCTCGTCGATGAAGATCACCGCGCCGCTCGTGTTCTTGCGGGCTTTGACGAACAGATCGCGCACGCGACTGGCGCCGACGCCAACCAGACTCTCGACGAACTCCGATCCCGAGAGGGAGTAGTACGGCACGCCGGCCTCGCCGGAGACGGCGGATGCGAGCATGGTCTTGCCGGTGCCGGGAGGGCCGTAGAGGATCACTCCTCGCGGCATGCGGGCGCCGGCGCCCGCGAAGCGCTCAGGCTCCTTGAGAAAGGCAACGGTCTCGCGCAGTTCCTCGACGGCCTCGTCGACGCCGGCAACATCGGCGAAGCGGGTCTGCGACGGCGCAACCTTGCTCGTCGATCGGATCTTGCCGTGGCTGGAGATGCTCGACATCGAATCCCCGCCGCCGGTCCCGCCCCGCCGGAACCGCATCAGCACGATCAACATCAGCAGCAGCACGAGTGGGGCGCCGAACAGGGCGACCTGGGTCCACCCACCCGATGACGACCCGCCGCCGGGGGTTCCCGGAACGAGCGGCGGCGTGCCGCTGACGTCGGTGATCTCAACCTGTCGCGCGCGCGCGATGGCGAGCAGTCCGGTGACGCCGGTGGTCTCGGTCCGTGCGCCCGGCGTTCCGGCGTCGGGCACGGCGGCCACGGGCCGGTACTGGGCCGCCAAGATGGTGCCCGACGTGGTCACCGCTCCGACCCAACCCTGGGAGATGTCGGTCACCAGTGACACGATGCCGTTCGCGGAGGCACGCTGCGACAGGTGGGCGACCGAGGTCGTCGTGACCTCAGCGCTGGTGGCGCCGAGGGCGTTCAGCAGGTCCTGCGGCGGCGCGGGCGTCGCGATCGATCCGCCAGACGTGGCTCCGGTGTACACGCTTGGCGGGGATGTCGCGCGCGCTGCAACCGCCGGAGCCGCACTGGCCCGCGTCAGCACCACGGTGGAGCCCAGCAGGGCGATCGCCACGGCCAGGCCGGCAGTCAGAAGGCGGAGGTGGGAAGTCATTTGGCGGGTGGTGTGCGGAGTATCGTCCTGGAGTCTTCGAACCCTGCTGCCCGATGTGGCTTGTTTCGCACAGGCCGATCGCGAGACGACCTCAGCAGGGAAACCTGTCGATCTTGATCAGTTTTGCAACGACTTCCCGACGCGGATCGCGCGCGCGGCGACCACACTGCGGCGGCCGTGACTACGGGGTGAACGTGCTCGGTGCCCGGGCGACGATGCCCTGCGCGAGCCTGCCTGCGCGTGTCTCGTGAACGGGCATCGGCAGGGGCTGGCCGGCCGCGGCGGGCGGGCGGACATCGTGGGCGAATCCGGTCGTCAACATGAACGGCTGCAACTGCAGGGCGCCGTCGCGTCGCCGCAGACCGCCGAGCAGCACCTGGAGCCATCGCCGTGCGAACAACATCGCGTCTCCTCGCGTCGTACCAGCCATTCGTCGCGAGACGCATCTCCGGTTCGCCGTCGGCATCGCAGGGGACCGCCCAACGCACACCGTCGGCGGCCGATACGGACACTCCCGTTGCGCGCGGGCCCCACTTCGCCGGTCGCGAACCGTCGGTGGCAGCGGGCCGGGCGTGGCTCGCGCCGGCATCGGAGGCACCCGCCACCGGACCGCTCCGGTGGCGGGCGACGGTGAGAGCCTGCGGATGGCGATCGAGCCGTGGTTGGTGCCGAAGTGCCAGAGCGTTGTTGCGAACGGTGCGCCGGGCATCGTCGTGCCCCAGAGGATCTCGCCGGACCCGGTCGTGCTGGAGACGCTCAAGATCGTCCACGGATGGGCGCCCGACAGTGGGGCGCAAAGGATCTTCGAGGTGTACTGGACGGCTCCGTGCTCGATGATCCAGGCGATGCGGTTCCCGTGCACCGCCTGGCTGATCTGGTCGGTGTTCGGCACGGCCCGAGCGACGACGTGCGCCGCGCGTGCGCCGCGGACGTTCCGGTTACCCGTGACAACCGTCGCGCCTCGATCGCTGCTGGCGGCCCACGTGACATACACGCCCGACAGTGACGGCCCGCTGACGTCGGTGCCGGCGGGGACGTGGGTCACGACGGTCGTGGCGCCGCTCGAGATCGTGGACGAGTAGAGCGTCTGGCCGTCGCCGGAGGTACGGACAAACGCCAGCCGCCCCGCGGACAGCGACGGTCGGATCAGGTTGCCCGACAGGAACAGGCTGCGCGTGCCGGTCGGCCTGGGGCCGAACGGGCGTGGGGCGCGACGGGCACATCGTGACGGGAGCCGATGGCCGGGACGCTAGGAGTCAAGGCCGCGGCTGGCTGCCGGGTCTGCGTCGTGGTGGACGAACCGCTTGCCGCGGAGCATCGACGCGCCCGCACCGATCAGGGCCATCACCGTTGCGGCCGCGAAGACCACCGCGAGACCGTCATGAAACGAGGCCGCGATCAACTCCGGGAAGAACCGGTCGCCGGTCAAGGTCGCCACGGTGTGGGTCGGCAGGGTCGCAAGCACACCGGTGGGGGCGAGCAGGTGCGTGACCGGGTTGGTGCCCAGAAACGCGGCGAACAGCGAACTGACCGGCGGCAGGTGTGCGACGTGGTGGGCGACCGATGCCGGCACGCCGTGGGCGGTCAGCCCAGCGGTCAGGCGTGCCGGCAAGGACTGCGCGAGGCCGGCGGTCATCAGCGAGAAGAAAATACCGATCGACAGCGCCGTGCCGGAGTTCTGAAACGTCGAGCGCATCCCGGAGGCCGCCCCGCGCTCGGCGGCGGGCACGCTGTTCATGATCGCCGACGTGTTCGGGGCCGAGAACATGCCTTGGCCGATCCCATTGAGCCCGACGAGCACGGCGAACACGGTGTAGTTGAAGTCGACCGGGAGGAAGAACATCCCGATGAAGCTTGCGGCGACCAGCAGCATCCCGCTCGTGGCGAACGGGCGCGCGCCGTAGCGGTCGGCAAGATGCCCGCACAGCGGACCGGCGGCCAGGAAGCCCAGCGTCAGCGGGAGCAGGTAGATGCCCGCCCAGAGCGGGGTGTCGGCAAACGTGTACCCGTGCAGTGGCAGCCAGATGCCCTGAAGCCAGATGATCAGCATGAACTGCAGTCCGCCGCGGGCCATCGCCACCATGAGTGCGGCGATGTTGCCCGCCGCGAACGCCCGGATCTTGAACAGCCCGAGCCGGATCATCGGATCGGCCACGCGGGCTTCGATGGCACAGAAGGCCACCAAGAGGGCAAGCCCGGCCGCGAGGGTCACCAACACGTCCGGATTCGACCAGCCGGTCGCCTGTCCGTGATACGGCTGGATGCCGTTGGTAATCGCCACGAGCAACGCGGCCATGCCCGCGGTGAAGGTGATGTTGCCCAGCCAGTCGATGCGCGTCCGATGGCGCTCGCCGGTCTCTCGCAGGCTCCGGTAGGACCAGATCGTGCCGACGATGCCGATCGGGACGTTGACCCAGAACACCGCTCGCCAGTCGATGGTCGCGAGCAGCCCGCCGGCCAACAGACCCAGGAACTGTCCCGACAGGCCGGCGATCTGGTTCACCCCGAGCGCCATCCCGCGCTGTTCGAGCGGGAAGGCATCGGTGAGGATCGCGGCCGAGTTCGACATCAGCACCGCACCGCCGAGGGCCTGGATCATTCGGCCGATGATCAGCCACAGTGCGCCGGGGCGTCCGACAAACGGGTCGAGCGACAGCGCCAGCGACGCCAGCGAGAACAGCAGAAAGCCCAGGTTGTAGATCCGTACCCGCCCGTACATGTCGCCGAGCCGACCGAGCGGCACGACAAAGATCGCCGACACCAGTAGGTAGCCGAGGACCATCCACAGCAGGTACGCGATGTTCCCGGCATCAAGCGGGTCCAGCCCGATACCGCGGAAGATCGCCGGCATCGCGATGATCACGATCGACCCGTCGAGGGTCGCCATGAACATCCCCAGGGTCGTGTTTGACAGCGCCACCCACTTGTAGCGGTCGGGTACGGGCGGGTCGGCCGGGAGGGGGGTCGCCGTTACCACGGCGGCGTGGCGGACGGCCGTCGGCGAGCGACCTCTCGCGGGGGCCGGGGGGGCCGTGCCGCGAGGGCATCGGGAGTCGGCGGCGGGGTCACGGTGCGGGGCACGATGGGGTGCTGACCGACGGTGTGCGAGGCGATCATCACCGGAAATGATAGGAGGCTAACGGTTCGCGGTGCACACGAACCGTCCGGTCCGTGTGTCCTTCGCCACCCGTCTTGTGCGTGACGCCGAGCCAGCTGCGACAATCCATCCCAGGCGCGAGCGATGGCCGCGCACCGCGCACGCACGGGGCCGCGGGTGGGGCATTCGCCGCCGGAGGAGACCAGGGTGGGCACACCAGACGAAGGCGACGGTACCGCACACATCCCGCCCGAGACGCCTGCGTCGGCGTCCGGCGAGCAGGTAACTGCCGCGAGCGGCCGACGTGCGCGCATGACCTCGGCGGAGGTCGGCTTCACAGCCCCGGATGAGGTGCCGCCCAAACGACGCACGGCGGTGTCGTTGGTCCTCGCCACCCCGGAACGTCCGCGGCGCCGGACGGCCGTGCTGCCCGACGTGCGCCACCGGACCCGCAAGGAACGTGCCTCCATCGGCAAGGACGCGCGCGGTGACGTGCCCAGATCCGCCCATGCGGAGCTCGACCTCGGCGCCGACCGCCCGGACCCGATCGCACTCCTGCAGGGTCAGGCCCGTACGCGGCTGCCGGAGCTCGTGCCGATCCGGTATGGCCGCATGCTCGAATCCGAGTTCGCCTTCTTCCGCGGCGCCGCGCTGGTGATGGCCTCGGATCTGAGCCGCACCCCGGTTACGGGCATCCATGCGCAGCTGTGCGGAGATGCGCACTTGTCGAACTTCGGGCTGTTCGCGTCGCCCGAGCGCCGCGTCGTCTTCGACATCAACGACTTCGACGAGACGTTGCCCGGTCCGTGGGAGTGGGACCTCAAGCGCCTGGCGGCCAGCTTCGAGATCGCCGGTCGCGAGAACGGCCTGCCGGCCCGAACGCGGCGGCCGATCGTCGAGCGGGTCGTCGCCGCCTACCGCGCGGCGATGGCCGGGTTCGCCACGCACACCAACTTGACCGTCTGGTACGAACAGCTCGACGCCGAGCAGTTCATCGACGATGCGCGCTCGCGCGTGCAGCGGCGCATGCGCGACCACGTCATCGCTCCGGCGGAGCGTTCGATCGCGAAGGCCCGCACCCGTGATTCGATGCATGCGTTCGACACGCTCACGCACGTGGTCGGCGGTGAGCCGCGCATCATCGCCGATCCCCCATTGGTGGTCCCGTTCTCGGATCTCACCGAAATGGAGGACGAGGCCACCTGGGCGCACCGGCAGCTGCAGCTGTATCGGCGCTCGCTCCCGGCCGAGCGGCGGTATCTGCTCGAGCAATATCGCTTCGTGGATCTGGCACGCAAGGTCGTCGGGGTCGGCAGCGTCGGCACCCGCTGCTACATCGTGCTGATGCTCGGCATCGACAACCGCGACCCGCTGTTCCTGCAGATCAAGGAGGCCCAGCCCTCGGTGCTCGAACGCTACCTCGGCCAAAGCGAGTATGCCAACCAGGGCGAGCGGGTGGTCACCGGCCAGCGCACGATCCAGTCCTCCAGCGACATCTTCCTCGGCTGGCAGCGAGTCGACGATGCCGTCGACGGCGTGCCGCACGACTTCTACTGGCGCCAGCTCCGCGACTGGAAAGGCTCGGTCGACGTCGATGGAATGCACCCGGCGATGCTGAGCGGGTATGCCGGGATCTGCGGCTGGACGCTCGCGCGGGCGCACGCCCGTTCGGGAGACCGCGTGGCGATCGCGGCCTACATGGGCAAGAAGCCGGTGCTCGATGAGGCCATCGCCGAGTTTGCCGCGGCCTATGCCGATCTCAACGCGCGCGATTACCAAGCGCTCAAGGCCGCCGTCGCCGACGGGCGCGTGATCGCCGATACCGCGTTCACGTGATCCGGCGGCCGCGCGTGCGTCTGCCGCGACCGAGCGGCTGATGTTAGGGTCAGCCCATGGCCGACCAAGAGACACCACCCACCCAGCAGGCGCCTGATTGCGAGCGGTGCGGCACGCGTACATACCCGTCGACTCGCACGATGCGCACCCATGACATCTCGAGCGGTCGCACGATTCCGCGCGACGAGGTCTTCCCGGTCTGGCGCTGTCCGAGTTGCGGGCGCGAAGCACCCCGCACCTAGGGGTCGGTATCCCGACGTGAATCGGCCCTGACGGGCCAACCGATCGTCCGCGGACCCCGGCGTCGTGCCGCCGCCCAGGCGCCGCCGCCGTGCATCCCTTCCGGCATCGACCACGCCGCGCGATGCCCGCCGAGCCGGTGGCGATCCTCCCGCCCCGTTGCCTGATGGCCCGATCCCTTCGCCTGCGGCGCTGGCAAAAAGCCGCCCTCGACGCCTTCCTGTCCTCCGACGGTCCGGACTTCCTCGCGGTCGCGACGCCGGGATCGGGGAAGACGACCTTCGCGCTGGCCGCCGTGCGCGTGCTGCTCGGCCAGCACCCGGAGCGGCGCGTGATCATCGTGGCACCGACCCATCACCTCAAGCTGCAGTGGGCCGAGGCTGCCGCGGTCCTGGATCTGCATCTGGAGACCGGCTGGTCCTCCAGCGACCTGCGGCTGCCCGCCGACGTCCATGGGTTGGTGACCACCTACCAGCAGGTGGCGCTCAGCGCGACGGACCTCGTGCGGTTCACCACCGACGCGATCGTCGTACTCGATGAGGTCCACCATGCAGGGGACGAACAGGCCTGGGGCCAAGCGGTGCGTGTCGCGTGTCGTGACGCGGCCGTGCGACTCTGTCTGTCCGGCACGCCGTTTCGCTCCGACACCCGCGCGATCCCATTCGTGCGATATGACGATGACGCGATGGCGCGGCCCGACGTGGAGTACGGGTATGCCGACGCGTTGCGCGATGGCGGCGTCGTGCGTCCTGTCCGCTTTCCGCGCATCGATGGCGAGATGGAGTGGATCGCCAGTGACGGCTCGCACGCCGAAGCCTCGTTCGCCGATCATCTGGACGCCGCGGGCACGGCGCAGCGGCTGCGGACCGCGCTGTCGG
>JADGPG010000089.1 GCA_017882545.1 Thermoleophilia bacterium | reverse complement strand
GGTTTGTCGACACCTTGCCCAAGACCCCGACCGAGCGTGTCCAGAAGGTGAAGCTGCGCGATGAGGGCATCACCCCCGACACATTCGACCGTGAGGCGGCGGGCATCGTGGTGAAGCGTTAGGAGCGTTGTCGCAACTCGCCAGCATGCTGGCAGGAGGAGAAGTCCATGAGGACTGACGAAACCCCGATTCCCTCTGGAGCAGGATTGTCATCGGGAGCAGCGGACGGCCTGGCCGACGCCCTCACGTACCCGTACTTCCAGAGCGTGTTTGACCGCAAGAGCCGCCGCGTGGGACTCGGCATGACGGTCGGATCCGACGTCATCCCCTACGACAGCCCCTACGAGCCGGTCCCGTTGACCGAGCTTGAGGAGACGCTGTTGGTCATGGCCGGCGCGGGCCTCAACGGCCTCGCCCTCGGGGATCTCGATCCGGTGCGCGGGATGTCGACGCTGGTGCAGTGGACCAACCGCACGTGGCCCTCGGCCTGCTCGAACCACGGCACGGAGCTGTTCTGGTCGAACGACGAGGGCCTGTGGTGGCTCAACATCTTCGGCATGGTGCCCGAGGCGGGCGAGATCTCGACGCTGTCGGGTCTGTCGATGGAACGCCAGGCGGACATCCTGGTCGACATGTTCCGACGCGCGCGGGTCAAGCTCGAAGACGGCCGGGCCAAGCTCCCGACCACCCTGCCGGGGCTGTTCGACTTCAACCAGTGGAATGCCAATAAGCCCGGCACCACGCTGTTCGTCCCGGTGACCAACATCACCCTCGAGTACATCAACGTGTTGTTCATCTACCTGGCCCGCAGCTACGCGTTCTCGATCGTCGACGAACAGCACGGCGGGCGCTCGGCCGGCCTTCAGGAGTGGATTGATTCGGGCCGCGTCAACCCGGCCCGCAAGATGGGTATGGTCGAGCTCGAGCAGCGGGTGCTGTCGATGCTCGTCGTTGAGCAGGCGTTCACCTGCCAGAACATGAACCTGGCCCTGCAGGCGATGGGCCTGGGCGGATGGACGTTCACCGGCTACCTGCCCAAGTTCGTGATGGGTGGCGGGGACGTGCCCGGATTGGGCTTCCGCTTCGAGAACGACAACTCCGGCAATGGGTTCTGCGTCGGCAAGGACGGCGTCGTCGAGGCCTTTGTGCCGCCGTACTACCGGGACATGCACGAAGCCGTGGACGCCTTCATGGAGCTCAAGTGGAGCGCAATGGATCCGGGGGTCGCAAAGCCGTACAAGGACTCCGAGAGTTTCGTCGAGGCCATCCCGCGTCCCCACACCGAGACGGTGGAGATGGTCAAGGCCTACTGCCAATACGTCTGGGATACCTATGGGCGCTTTCCGGCCTACATCGACCCGATGTACCAGCGGCTGACCTGCCAGGCCCAGCACCTGGACCTCGACTTCTACGAGCACTACTTCCCGAGCGGGGCGGTGACCCAGCAGCACGAACAGCATTTCTCGCGCTGGCATCCCGAGCTGTGCGACGCGCACGGCCGCCCGCCGCACAAGGGCTGACCGCTGCGAACCCGCCCGGGCCGAACCGCCCGGGCGGGTTGCCGTGCGCATTCGTCAATTCGCCCGCCGAGATCGCCGATGGGAGGCTGTCATCCAACCGGCGTGTGGACCCGTTGTCGTGCACGCGAGACCGGTCGGCATCGCCGTGAAGGGCGGAGACCTGTCTGAAACCGTTGCGCTGTTTCCGACATGCCTCGGGGACCTCATCACCCCTGAGACGGTCGAACACGCCCAGGGCGCGCTCGAGGCCTGTGGCATCGTGGTCCGTCCCGTGCGCCGCGCCACGTGCTGCGGGCAGCCGGCCTTCAACGCTGGCTACACCAGCCAGGCCCGGCGGGTTGCCCGCGCCACACTTCGCGCACTCGCGCAGACCACCGGTCCGATCGTTGTGCCCGCCGGGTCGTGCGCGGCCATGATGAGCCGCCATTGGGTCGACCTGTTCGCGGGCGACCGGGATGCCGACCTGGCGCGGCAGGTCGCGTCACGCGTCGTCGAATTCAGCGCGGTCCTGGCCGGGCACGTCGATTCCCTCGAGCAACACGAGCTGCGGTGGGTGGGGCGTGCGGCCTACCATGACTCCTGCCACATGCTGCGCGAACTCGGTCTCCGGGGCGAGCCCCGCGCGGTGCTGGCAACCGTACGCGGGCTGGAACTCGTGGAGCTCGAGAGCGCCGATCGCTGCTGCGGGTTCGGGGGAACATTCTCGGTCCGATATCCCGAGGTCTCGGTGGCGATGGCCGACACCAAGCTCGACGATGCGCGGGAGCACGCCGTCGACGTGCTCGTGTCGGCAGATCCCGGATGCCTGATGCAGCTGGGCGGACGTGCCGCCAATTCCGGCGGTGGACCGCGCGCGATGCACCTGGCGACGCTGCTGTACGAGGCCGGCCTGCGATGAGCGGCGACCCGCTGACCGAGTCCAGCTTCGCTGAACGCGCCCACGAACAGCTTTCCAAGCCGTTTCTGCGCCAGGCGGTGCCGCGGGCCACCGACAACGCCGTCCGCGATCTGCATGCACGCTTTGCCGACCACGACTACGAGGGCCTGCGTGAGCGCGGACGACGGATCCGCGCCCGGACCATGGCGGATCTCGGCGGAATGCTCGAGCAGCTCACGTCGGCACTCGTCGCAAACGGGGTACAGGTCCACCGCGCCGCCGACGCCGCCGACGCCCGTGAGCACATCCGCCGGATCTGCCGTGAGGCCGGAGCGCGCCGGGTCGTCAAGGTGAAGTCGATGGCGACCGAGGAGATCGGGTTGAACCGGGTCCTCGAATCCGACGGACTCTCGGTCACGGAAACCGATCTCGGCGAGTACGTCGTCCAGCTCGACGGAGACCGCCCCTCGCACATCATCGCCCCGATCATCCACAAGACGCGCGGCGAGGTCCGAGAGACCCTGTCCCGTGTCGCCGGGCGCGAGCTGCCCGACGACGCGTCGGAGCTGACCGGATTTGCCCGCGACCGCCTGCGCGGCGCGTTCATGGACGCCGACGTCGGCATCAGCGGGGCAAACTTCGGCGTGGCCGACACCGGCACGATCGTCCTGGTGACCAACGAGGGCAACGGCCGCATGTGCACGTCCATGCCCAAGGTGCACATCTCGCTGATGGGGATCGAACGGGTGATCCCCACGTCCGACGACCTCGCAGTGATGCTGCCGCTCGTGACCGGTGCCGGCACGGGTCAGCTGATTACCTCCTACGTCAGCATGATCTCTGGCCCACGCACCGCCGCCGAGCCGGACGGACCGGAGGCGATGCACGTCGTGCTGCTCGACAACGGCCGCAGCGCACTTTTGGGGACCGAGTTTGAGGACGTGCTGCACTGCATCCGCTGCGGCGCCTGTCAAAATGTCTGCCCGGTCTATCGGCAGGTCGGTGGACACGCCTATGGGTGGGTCTACGGCGGCCCGATCGGGGCGGTGCTCACGCCCCTGTTCCGTGGGATTCCCGACGGCGGAGAACTGCCGCAGGCGAGCACCCTCTGCGGTGCCTGCGATGACATCTGCCCAGTCAAGATCCCGCTGCACGATCTGCTGTTGCGGCTGCGCCGCGTCAGTGCCGACGACGCATCGGCGTCCGCCCGTGAGCGCCTGGCGGCCAACGCTTGGGCGTGGTGGTGGTCGTCG
>JADGPG010000088.1 GCA_017882545.1 Thermoleophilia bacterium | reverse complement strand
GTGGTGAAGGCGCCCGGTCCGATGGCCATGAACCACCAGATCGCGGTCGCGATCAGCGCGGTCCCGAGCAGGGCGGCTGCGCCCCAGCGGATGTGACGACGCCGACGCGCGGGGGCGGTAGCCGCCCGTTCCCGGTCGGCGGCCTGCTGCGGCGTGCGGATCCCGGTGCCGATCGGCAGCGCGATCGTGCCGCCGGGGGAGGCGACGTCCAGCCGTGTCGTGGCGCCCGCGTCGCGCCCGGCAGTGATCCCGGGGTCGCCGTCCGGCGCGCCGCCGCGCGCGGGGTCGGCCGTCTCGGGGTGCACGGCGGGGGCGACGTCGGCGCGCCGGGCCAGGGTGCCCTCGTCGAGCGCGGCGTGCGTGCGCCGGACCAGTACGAGCGCGGCCGTGGCGTCGACCGGGCGGTCCTCAGGCTCGCGCGCTGCGAGCGCGCTGACGAGCTCGTCGATCTCCGCGGGGAGCCAGTCGACGGCGTCGGACGGCAACGGGATGTCGGAGTTGACGTGCAGGTAGGCAACCTGGATCGGCGTCTGGCCGACGTACGGCTGGCGGCCCGTGAGCATCTCGTAGAGCAGGATCCCGATGGCGTACACGTCGGTGCGCGCGTCCGAGATGCCCTTGGCCACGAGCTCGGGGCCCAGATAGGCGACAGTCCCGAAGACGGTGCCGGTCGTCGTCGAGGTCACCTCGGTGACCGCCCGGGCGAGTCCGAAGTCGGCGAGCTTGATGCGGCCGTCGGTGGCCAGCAGCACGTTCTCGGGCTTGATGTCGCGGTGCACGAGCCCGGTGCGGTGGGCGGCGCCCAGGCCGTCCAGCACCCGCTCAAGGATCGTGAAGGACTCCTCGACGCTGAGCGCGCCGCGATCGGAGAGGTGACGGCGCAGGTTCACCCCGTCGATGTACTCCATCGTCAGGTAGGTGGTGGCGCCGTCGACGCCCTGGTCGAGCACTCCCACCAGGGCGGGATGCGTGAGCCGCGCGGCCGCGCGGGCCTCTCTGCGGAACCGGGCGATGAAGGCGGACCCGCTGGCGCCGTCGGCGAGGTGGGCGTGCATGACCTTGAGTGCGACCTCACGGTCGAGTCGCCGGTCGATCGCGAGATAGACGGTGGCCATCCCGCCCCGGGCGATTCGCGAGACAACTTCATACCGCCCGTCGACCAGGCGGCCGACAAGCGGGTCGGTGATGGTGGCTCCCACGCGTCTCATCCTACGGGTGGGAGCCACCGGAACCGGTCAGCCGAAGCGTGCCATGAGGGTCTGGACGGCCGCGACGTACATGCGCGTGTCGGTGAACATGCCGTTGCGCTGCACCGAGGCGGCGCCCTGGTAGTAGCCCGCGATGGTGTTCGGGAGGTCGGCGCCCGCGTGTTGCAGCGCACCCAGGATGGTGACGCCTGCCGTGACGTTGTCGTCCGGGTCCAGCAGGTTCAGGTGGCGTCCGACGAGCCGGGACGCCCACTCGCCCGACGACGGGATGACCTGCATCGTGCCGATCGCATTCGCGGGGGAGACGGCCGTGTGGTTGAACCCGGACTCCTGGAACGCGACCGCCTGCGCGAGCGCGGCGTCGACGCCCATCGCTCGCGCGGTGGCGACGACCTTGGCCCGCATCTGGGTCCTGGACGGGACGCCGATGCTGAGCAGGGCCGCCTTGTTGGCGTTGGCGGACGCGACGACGGCCTCGGGGTAGGTGCGCCCCAGGAACGTGTTGCCGACCAGCCGGGCCGCCGGGGCTGCGCCGGGGATGGCCAGCTGCTGGCCGACGCGGATCAGGGCGCGGGCGTCGAGCGCGTTCGCGGTGACGATCGCCGCGACAGACGTGCCGTACCGGGCGGCGATCGCCGAGACGGTGTCGCCGGATGCGACGCGGTGCGTGGCGGGTCCAGCCTGCGTGACTGCGGGCGTGACGGTGGTCCCTGCGCCGGGGATGGCCAGCTGCTGGCCGACGCGGATCAGGGCGCGGGCGTCGAGCGCGTTCGCGGTGACGATCGCCGCGACAGACGTGCCGTACCGGGCGGCGAGCCCTGAGACGGTGTCGCCGGAGACGACCGCATGGGTAGCCGGCCGCGCCGTTGCGGCGGGTGCCGCGATGGATGCGCCGGGGATGGTCAGCTGTTGGCCGATCCGGATCTGCGCGGCGCTGGCCAGGCGGTTCGCCCGGGTGATCGCGGCGACCGATGTCCCGGTGCGCGCGGCGATGTGGCTCACGGTGTCACCGGCACGCACGACGTAGTCCTGGTCGGCCTGCGCCGCGCCCGAGGCGGCCACCGAGGCGACCGCAAGAGCGAGTGCGGCCCCGGTGCTGGTCGCGACCCGGCGGGTGCGTCCCGCGGCGTTGGGCCCGGGACCCGGGCCATCGTTCGCGTGCTGAGTCATGGTCGGCCTCATGTGACGTGAGTGATGGATGGGGCTGTTGTGACTGGTGTGACACTAGTGAACGTACTTGCTCGTGCCGCCGGAGGAAAGACCCGCTGGGGTTTCGGTCCGGGTGATTCCGGCCGCCCGTCCGCGGCACCCGACGGGTTGCGTAGTCTGTGACCGTGACGGACATCGCATCGCTAGATTCCCTGGTCGACGAGTGGCTCACCGTGCCTGACGTGGCCGACCGGC
>JADGPG010000087.1 GCA_017882545.1 Thermoleophilia bacterium | reverse complement strand
GAGTTCACCGCCCGTGTGACGGTCGGCGGTGACGTTGCCGCGGGCACGGGGACATCGAAGCAGTCGTCGGAGCGGGCCGCGGCCACCGCAGTGCTTCTGCTTGTCGCGGAGCACAGCTGATGCTCCGCCGGATCCACCTGCGCGGATTCAAGTCGTTCGCCACGCCGGTCGACCTCGAGTTCGGCCCGGGAGTCAACGTCATCGTCGGCCCGAACGGATCGGGCAAGAGCAACCTGGCCGAGGCGATGGTCTGGTCGATGGGCGAGCAGCGGGCCACGCGGCTCCGCGCCTCGGGGATGGCCGAGGTGGTCTTCTCCGGTGGCGAGGGGCGCCCGCCCGCCGGACTCGCCGAGGTTCGCATGACGGTCAGCCCGGCCCATCCGGCCCGGGACCAGCCCGCCGAGACCGAGGTGGCTCGCCGCCTGACCCGTGCCGGCGATGCGACGTACCAGCTCAACGGGACCGCATGCCGACTTCTGGACGTGCACGAGGCACTGGGGGCTCTCGGTCTCGGCCCCGACGCGCTCGCGGTCATCCGACAGGGGCAGGTCGAGGCCGTCTGCACCGCCCGCCCGGCAGACCTCAGAGCGGTCGTCGAGGAGGCAGCCGGCGTAGCCCTGTCGCGGCGGCGCCGGCGGCGCGCGGAGGCGAAGCTCGGACGCGTGTCTGAGCGCCTCGACCGCGCGCGAGACCTCGCCACCGAGCTGACGC
This sequence comes from Thermoleophilia bacterium, assembly GCA_017882545.1. Taxonomy (GTDB): domain Bacteria; phylum Actinomycetota; class Thermoleophilia; order Miltoncostaeales; family Miltoncostaeaceae; genus CAITWD01. The sequence goes on along the minus strand of JADGPG010000087.1, from coordinate 72,723 downwards.
GCCGGCAGGCCGCGCTCGAACGGCAGGCCCGGGCGGCGGCACGGGCGGCGGACCTTGATGTCCAGATCGCCGATGCCCGCCGCCGCCTGGCCACGGATCAGGCCGCCTCGGCGCTGCGCGATGAATTCGTGGCGACGGGCGATGTGACCCGATGCTCGGCCCGCCATCGCGAGACCCAAGAGGCGCTGGGTGAGGCCGAGGCCGCCGTGCGTGCCGCCGAGTCCGCGCTGCAGGGTCAGGCCGCCGAACACGATCTGCGACGTGACGTCGCACGGGGGCTCCACAGCGCGTCCGAGCGCATGCGTGGCCGCGTCGATCTCGCGCGGGAACGCCTCGACGACTCCCGCCGCCGTCTGGACCGCGACGTCGGCGAACGTGCCGCCGCCGCCGAATCACATGGCGACGCCGTCGCAGCTGCAGCGACTGCCGCCGACCGGCTCGAGGCCGCCGGGGCGGCGCTGGATGCCGTCCGGGAGGTGCATGGCGCGTCGACCGAGCGGTTGCGCGAGGCCGAGGCCGCGCTGCTGGCCGTCCGTGGCGCCACCCGCGACGCCCGCGAGCGCCTCGACGACGCGATGCGCGCGTCGGTGCGGGCTGACGCGCGCATCGCTGAGCTCACCGATGCGCAGCGGCAGGCGGCGGATCGTCTTGCAGCCCTCGGCGCCGATGTCGACGGCGCCGATACGGCACGGGCCGAACGCCGGGTTGAGATCGCCAGCGCCCGCGTCGCCCGGTGGGCCGCCCGCACCGACGACGCCGCGGCTGCCCTACGCGACGCCCAGGCCGCGGTCGCGACGGCCGAGCAGCACCGGCGTGAGCTGGCGGCGACGGTGCATGCCCTGCGCCCGGCGGGAACCCCGTCCCCAGACGCACTCGGGACGGCGCTCGAGGTCGAGCCCGGGACAGAGCGGGCCTTCGGCGCGGCGCTCGGGGCGCTGGCCGACGCATCGGCGGTGCAGAGCATGGACGACGCGGACCGGGTCCTTGACGCCGGATGCGTGACGGTGCTCGTCGAGACCGGTGTGCGGCCATCGGCAGCCCCGGCACCACCCGTCGGGCGGCCGTTGCGCGATTTGATCGTGGGATGCGATGCACGCATGCGCATCCACCTTGAGCGGATTCTCGCGAGCGTGGCCCTGGTCGACTCGCTCGAATCGGTACCACCAGATGCCCACGGCCTGTTTGTGACCGTCCGCGGGGACACCTGGCGCCCCCGACAAGGGGTGCGGCAGCGCGCGACCAGTGACTGGGCGCTGCAGGCCGAATACCGTGCCGCCAGCGTGCGTCTTGACGATCTGGATGCTGCGCTCGCCGCCGCCCAGGCCACCCGGGCCGGCCACCAGGCGACAGTTGCATCAACCTCGTCCCGACGCCGTGCAGCCGAGCGCGCCGCTGCCCGCGCCGACGCCGCGCTGGGGCTTGCGCGGGCGCGCTCGGCGCGCGCGGGGCTCGAGCGCGACGAGGCCACGGCTGCCGCTGCGGCCGTTCACGACGAACTCGGCGAGCTGGTGTCCGATCGCGAGCGGATGGCCGGCGAGGTGGCCCGCAATGCCGCCGAGATGGAGGCCACGGCGGCCTCCGAGGTGGCATCGGCCGCGACGCGCGATCGACTGCGACCGAGCGTGGACGATGCGGCCCACGCCCTGGCCGACGCCCAGGCCGAGGTTGCCGCGGCCACGGTCGCCGCCGCCGAGGCGGGCGAGTACCTGCGGATCATCGAGCGCCGGGCGTCGGCGCCTCAGGTGGCGGTCGACCTCGGGGGTGCGGAGACCGCGGTCGCCGCGCTCGAGCACATCGCGTCCCTGCTTGGTCGGCGCGCGGACGGTCTCGCCGCCGAGGTGGACGCCGGTCGCGTGCATGTCGAGGCCGCCGAAGGTGTGCTCGCGGACGTCCGCGGCCGCCGTGAGGCCGCGCTGACCGCGCACGGCCAGGCCGTCGAGGCCCTTCACCGAGCCGAGCTTGGGGTTGCGGCGGCGACCGCCCGGGCGGTCGAGCTGGTCGGCGCGCACGACGTCTCCGAGCCCGATGTCACGGAGGCGGTCGATCTCGACGAGCAGTCCCGGCAGATCGACGACCTTGAGCGGCGGCGGCGCATGATCGGTGCCGTGAACGAGCTCGCCAACAGCGAGTGGGAAGAGACCTCCGACCGCGCGACGGAGATCATCGAGCAGGTCGCGGACCTCGAGGCGGCTGCGGCCGAACTGACCGTCCATATGCAGGGGCTCGATGACGCGGTCACCGACGGGTTCCAGCAGGTGTTCGACGTCGTGGGTCAGCGCTTCCACGACGCCGTCGAGGTGCTCTTTCCCGGCGGCCAGGGCCGGCTGGAGCGCGTCGATTCTGAGGATGGGGAGCCCGGGATCGAGATTCACGTCGTCCCCGCGGGCAAGCGGTCGCGCCCCCTGGCGATGATGTCGGGCGGTGAGCGGTCGCTGATCGCGCTGGCGTTCTGCCTGGCCATCGCGATGACGCGCCCGGCGCCGTTCTACCTCCTCGATGAGGTCGAGGCGGCGCTCGACGACACCAACCTGCGACGGTTCCTGGCGCTGGTGCGGCGGCTGTCAGACGAGACCCAGTTCGTGTTGATCACCCACCAGCAGCCGACGGTCGAGATCGCCGACACGCTGTTCGGGGTCACGATGGGGGCCGACGGCGTGTCCCAGGTCGTCTCGCGGCGGCTGGGGGATGACCTCGCCGGCGCCACACGGCCCGTCGTGCGGAGGCAGCTGAAAGCGATCCAGGGTGGGCGCGCGTGAGCGAGGCCGGCGACGACCGCGCCCGCTGGGCGGAGCTGTTCAACATCGCCCCGCCGCCCGACCAAGCCGAGCAGGAGTCGCGCCGACGGGGCCTGTTCTCGCGGTTCAAGGAGAGCCTGACCCGACCGCGTCAGGCGATCTCGCCGCAGCTTGCCGGGGTATTTGCGCCGGGGCTGATTACCCGGGACACGTGGGACGAGCTCGAAGAGGCGCTGATCGCGGCGGACTGCGGCGTGGATGCGGCCCTCGCATTGGTCGACGAGCTGCGCGAGGAGGCCCAGCAGGGGCGCATCGTGAACCGCTCGGAGATCGCCGCCGGGCTCGCGGCGGCGGTGACCCACCAAATGGCACCGGAACCGCCGACGATCCCGCTGGGCGGTGCCCCGACCGTGATCCTTGTCGTCGGAGTCAACGGCAGCGGAAAGACGACGACCGTCGGCAAGCTGGCCCATCGGCTCAGCGACCTCGGCCAGCAGGTCGTCATCGGGGCCGCCGACACCTTCCGTGCCGCGGCAATCGACCAGCTTGCGATCTGGGCCGATCGGTCGGGGGCCCAGCTGGTGCGGCAAGGACCCGGTGCCGACCCCGGGGCGGTGGCATTCGATGCGGTCGCGGCCGGCACGGCTCGTGGCGCCGATGTGGTGCTGATCGACACCGCAGGACGCCTGCAGACCCAGCACAACCTCATGGAGGAATTGCGCAAGGTGCATGCGGTCGTGGGCAAGGCCAACCCCGCTGCGCCGCACGAGACGCTGCTGGTGCTCGACGCCACCACGGGACAGAACGGACTGTCCCAGGCGCGCCTGTTCGGCGATGCGGTGCCGCTGACCGGCGTCATCGTCACCAAGCTCGACGGGTCGGCAAAGGGCGGAATCGCGGTCGCGATCAATCGCGAGCTCGGAATCCCGGTCAAGCTGATCGGCGTGGGGGAGAAGCTTGAAGATCTCCAGCCCTTCGACGCCGCCGTCTACGCGCAAGCGATCTTCGATGTTGGCGACGGTGCGTAAGCGCCCCGAGGCCGCCGGAATCGCGTCGCCGGACCGCCGCCGCTAGACTCCGGCGAGTGCGTGGCCGTGACGGCCGCGCCGACGACGCATGTTCGACACTCTCTCCGACAAGCTGCAGGGCGTCTTCTCCGGTCTCCGCGGCCGGGGAAAGCTCACCGAGGCCGACATCGACAAGGCGATGCGGGCGATCCGCCTGTCGCTGCTCGAGGCCGACGTCAGCCTGCCGGTAGTCAAGCAGCTGACGAACGCGATCGCTGAGCGCGCACACGGCGCCGAGGTGATGACCTCGCTGACGCCGGATCAGCAGGTCGTCAAGATCGTCAACGAAGAGCTGGCGAACCTGATGGGCAGCGCGAGCGTCAACATGCCGGTCTCGCCGCGTCCACCCACAGTGATCCTGATGTCCGGGCTGCAGGGGTCCGGAAAGACGACCTGTTCAGCCAAGCTCGCGCGGCACTACCAGCAGCAGGGCCGCGCCCCGATGCTCGTCGCGTGCGACGTCCATCGTCCGGCGGCGGCCGAACAACTCTCGGTGCTCGGCGGGCAGCTCGGTATCCCGGTGCATCGCGAGGACGGGGTGACCGATGCGATCGGCATCGCTCAGCGCGGTATCGCGGCCGCCAAGGCGTCGGTCCGGGACCTGGTGATCGTCGACACGGCCGGACGCACGGTGATCGACGAGGCGATGATGGCCGAGCTCGTCGGTGTCCGGGACGCGATTCATCCGACGGCCGTCGTGCTCGTGCTCGATTCCATGACCGGCCAGACCGCCGTCGAGGTCGCCCAGGCCTTCCAGGATGCGGTCCAGTTTGACGGCGTCATCCTGACCAAGCTCGACGGCGACGCCCGCGGCGGCGCCGCCCTGTCGGTGCGGGCCGTGACCGGGAGGCCGATCTACTTTGTCGGCACGGGCGAGAAGATCGACGCACTCGAGCCCTTCCATCCGGACCGCATGGCGTCGCGGATTCTCGGTATGGGCGACGTGCTCACCCTGATCGAGCGCGCCGAACAGAACGTCGACGTCGACACCGCCAAGGACCTCGAGAAGAAGATGCTCGGCGGCGGTCTGACGCTCGAGGATTTCCTGGATCAGCTGCGTCAGATCCGGAAGATGGGTCCCATCGGTCAATTGCTCGGTATGGTTCCCGGGTTCAAGAATGCCATGAAGGGTCGTGACCTCCAGGTCGACGATCGGCAGCTCGATCGTCTGGAGGCGATCATCTCGAGCATGACGCCGAACGAACGGCGCCGGCCCGAAACGATCAACGGCAGCCGCCGGCAGCGCATCGCGCGCGGCAGCGGGACGTCGGTGCAGGAAGTCAACCAGCTGTTGGCGCAGTTCAAGCAGATGCGCAAGATGATGAAGCGGATCGGCAAGGGCGGACTGCCGCCGATGCCCCCCGCCCTCGGCACCTAAGACACTCAAGGAGCAACGTGGTCAAGATCCGGCTCGCCCGCGTGGGCAGCAAGAAGAATCCGATTTACCGGGTGGTCGTCGCCGACTCCCGTTCGCCGCGAGACGGCCGCAACATCGAGACGATTGGGCGGTACAACCCGCAGATGGACCCGTCGATCGTCGAGGTCGATCTCGATCGCGCGAATCACTGGATCGCCAACGGTGCACAGCCGTCGAGCGCGGTCAGCAAGCTGATGAAAATCGTCGAGGCGGGCGGGTGAGCGACGCCCCCGCGGCGGGCCTGGCGGACATGGTGACCGCCCTGGCCAAGGGCTTGGTCGATCATCCCGACCAGGTGCGCGTCGAGGCTGACGGGGACGGTGGCACGACCGTGCTCAACCTCTTCGTCGCCCCCGAGGACCTGGGTCAGGTCATCGGCCGAGGCGGACGGATCGCGCGGGCGCTGCGCCTGATCGTGCGCGAGGCGGCGACCCGCACCGGCGTTCGGGTCAGCCTCGAAATCGTCGACTAGGGCCCGCGTCCGGGCATCTCAGCGATGGAGCCGGTCGTTATCGGGGTGGTGCTGCGGGCCCACGGGATCCATGGTCTGGTGCGCGCCAGGGCGACGGGACCGACGCTTCCCGACCTGCCGCTCGGCACGCATGTGCGGGTGGGCGACCCGTCGGGCGGGCTGCGCGAATTGCGGATCGAATCGCGCTCCGGGACCGGCGACCAGACGCTCATTGGATTTGCCGGAATCAGGACCCGCGAGGCCGCCGAGCAGCTCACCGGCGCCGAGCTCAGCGTCGACGCGGCGCTGTTGCCACCGGCCGTCGAGCCGGGGGAGTTCTACGTCCGCGACCTGGTTGGGTGTTCGACGTGGATCGGCGGGCTGCCGTGTGGACGCGTTCGGGACGTCATCAACCGTCCGGCCAACGACGTGCTTGAAGTCGTCGACGATCTGGGGTCGGTCAAGTTGCTGCCGTTCTCGCGTGACGCGGTCGTGTCGGTGGACCTCGCCGCGCGGCGCATCGACCTGCGCGAGGGACTGATCGACATCCCGCTGTCGGTGGAGCAGTCCGATGCAGGTTGACGTCTTCACCCTGTTCCCGGAGTGGTTCGACTGGATGCGCCGCCCGCGGCACCTGGTCAACGCCGACCTGGAGCTGCGTGCCTTCAACTACCGCGACTACACGCCGCTGACGGCCGGTCAGGTGGACGATGCGCCCTATGGCGGGGGCCCGGGCATGGTCGTGCGCGTCGATGTCGTCGCGGCTGCGCTCGAGGCCGTCTACGGCGAAGCGGCTGAGACCGTCCGCACCCGGCGCCGGGTGATCGTGATGAGCCCACGCGGCCGGATGCTCAACGACGCCATAGTTCGCGAGCTCGCCGACGCGCCGGCGCTCACGATCCTGTGCGGGCGCTACGAAGGCTTCGACGAGCGGGTCCACACCGTATTGGCCAGCGACGTGATCAGCATCGGGCCCTATGTGCTCGCCGGCGGCGAGATTCCCGCAATGACCATCGTCGATGCCGTCGGCCGACGGCTCCCGGGCGCGCTCGGCAATCGGGCGAGTCTCGACGACGAGTCGTTCTCGCCCGGGCTGGGCGGCGGTACCGAGTACCCGCACTACACGCGGCCGGGCACCTTTCTCGGCGTCGGCGTGCCCGACGTCCTGCTGTCCGGCGATCACGGCGCGATCGCCCGCTGGCGCAGCGCGCACCTCGGTCCGATAGCTGACGCGGACCAGTGAGATCCGCGCGTGGCGTGATAGGGTAGCCGTCGTTTTGCCCCGACCCGGAGGTCATCCCACATGAGCGTGATCGAGAGCCTCGAGCGCATGCAGCTGCGAGATGACCTGCCCGAGTTTAAGCCCGGTGACACGGTTCGCGTGCATTTCCGCGTCATCGAGGGCCAGCGCCAACGCGTACAGGTCTTCGAAGGCACGGTCATCAAGCGCCAGGGCGCGACGAGCCGTGAGACGTTCACCGTCCGCAAGCAGAGCTTCGGCGTTGGGGTCGAGCGCACCTTCCCCGTCCACTCGCCCAAGATCGAACGCATTGAGCGGATCATGGAGGGCGATGTCCGTCGCGCCAAGCTGTATTACCTCCGCGGGAAGGTTGGCAAGAAGGCCCGTATCCGCGAGAAGCAGCGCACGGGGCACGCGGCCAAGGCCTAGCAGGGCGGACGTGCTGTGACCTCGGCGACGAGGTCGCGGCGTCCGGCGGTCGCGCTGTTCGCGCACGATCGCCGCTGCGGTGCCGGGCGTGTCGCCGGAGTCGACGAGGTCGGCCGGGGATGTTTGGCCGGACCGTTGGTGGCGGCGTCCGTCGTGTTGAACCTGGATGCGATGACCCCCGCCGAACGACGCCTGCTCGGCGACCTTGACGACTCCAAGCGACTGCGTCCGCATGTCCGTGCGCGTCTGGCCGACGCCGTCTGGGCGATTGCGGACCAGGTGGTGATCGTCACGGCGAGTCCGGTGGTCATCGACCGCGACGGGCTGCACCGGACCAACCTGCGGCTGCTCGCATCGGCGCTGGGACAACTGGCCCCACGGCCGTCGGTCTGCTTGGTGGATGGGTTCGGCCTCGGCATCGGCGCCGGTCCGCACCGTGCGGTCAGGCATGGCGACCGCACCAGTGCGGCGATTGCGGCCGCGTCGGTGGTCGCCAAGGTCGCCAGGGACCGGGCGATGTCCGATCTGGCGCGCACGTACCCCGAATATGGGTTCGCGGAGCACATGGGCTACGCCACGACCCGCCATCGGGAGGCGATCGTGCGGTACGGACCGACTCCGGCACATCGGCGCTCGTTCGCGAGTCCCGCCTATGCGGAATACGCAGCCCGACGGGCAGCCGGGGAGTCCGCCGGCTAGGGCCGCCGGTCGTTCGGGTACGCGATGATCTCGATCACCGTGTCACCCGGTCCGTCCATGTAGAAACCCCTGCTGGCATCGCGGTGGGTCGCAATCTCCACGCCGCGCGCGCGGGCGAGGTCGTCGAGCGTCGCGTTCGTGACACGCCAGGCAAGGTGGTCGGGGTGCTGGGAGGCGGTCACGAATGCCAGCCGGACGCCGCCGGCCTCGATCAGGGCCCACGTCGGATCCTGGTACAGGACCTCGGCGTCCGGGAACATCGTGCGGTACCAGTCGACTGCGCCGCCGACGTCGGGGACCCGGCGGGCGATGTGATCGAATTCCATGACGGCTTCGCTTCCCTCTGGGTCAGTGTGTCGCCGCGGCGGGCACCGTGTATCGCGCCGCAATCCCGTCTGCCACGCCAGCGATCGTCGCCCGAAGCCGGGCGGGCTCGAGGAGGACGGCGTCCCCCTGGTGCTTGAGCACCTCCTTGACGAGCCACTCCGCGCTCGCGTACGGGATCTCGACGACGACGGAGCCGTCGACGTGGCGCTCCCACGACGGGTGTTCCTCGATCATCCAGCGTGCCAGGGAGGCACTGCACCACACCGATGCGCTCTGGGCGGTCGCCTCGGCCCGCTCGCCGCGGTCGCCGAACGGAAGATAAGGACCGGCGGCCGTGATCTCCGGGCGCCGGGCGAAGTGCGCGGCCAGGACGGTCGCGCTCCGGATCCGGTCGACCCGGAACGTCCGCTGGTCGGCGGCCTGATGGCAGTAGGCAACGAGATACCAGGCGTCACGCAGGTTGACCAGCAGGTGTGGCTCGATGGTGCGCGTCGCCAGCGCCCCCCGGGCCTCGGTCCAGTAGTCGATCTCGAGCTTGCGGTCGTCGCGAAGCGCATGGTTGATCGCCATCGAGACCTCGGCGTTCGCGTTCTGGACGCGGCCGATCTCGACCTCCGGCAGGTTGTCGGTGCCGATGGCCTGTTCGACCTTTGTGCGCGCGGACGTCAGCGCGTCGTCGGCTTCGACGGGAAGGCGGTCGCCGATGAATTCCAGCGCCCACAACAGCGCCTTGGCCTCGAGCGGCGACAACCGTGCTGGGCGCGCGAACCGGTCGCCGTAGGTCTCGCGTGTCACCGCGACCGCGTCGCCCTCGATCTTGGCGTACAGCGCGTAGCAGCCGCCGCCGAAGTTGATCAGGTTGAGCAGCGTCAGGTCCTCGTCGAGCACCTTGCGGTCGATGTTGAGGGCGGTGCGCAGCTCGCTGACCGGCACGGTCGTCTGGGTCGCGTCGCCGCATGCCGCCAGCAGCCGCGTCATCAGCGCGAGCAAGCGGGCGAACCGCTCCGCCGGGACGACCTTGTCCGGAGCCAACGAACTGCGGTCGGCGACGGGCGCCTCGATCTTATCGTCCGGGTCGACGGGGACGGCCGGCGGGAGTTGGGGGGCCACGGTGTGGCGGGCGGCGACGGTGACCAGGGCGTCGTGGGCGGCGGTGCGCAGGTCATCGGGGCCGAGGATCTCGGCGTGCGCGCCGAGGCTCAGCACCCACGTCAGCAGGGCGCTCGCCGACGTGTACTCGGTGGAGAACAGCCCCGACCCGTCCGGACGCAGTTCGCAGACCCCATAGGTCCCGAACATCTGCTCCACCCACCACGCCACAATCGGCGACAACGCGACGGTGGCCGTCCGCGCGTCGTCGTCGAGCTGCCACGGTGCGCGATCCCGGTAGCGGGACACGTCGAAGTTGCGGGGCGGCGCGAAATCGTGCTCGGCACGGGTCTTGAAGGTGATCCGGCCCTCGATCCGCGACAGGCGGAAGATGCGCGTCGCATCCCGCTCGTGGGCGTAGCCGACCATGTACCAATTGCCGCCCAGGTAGAGGAGCGAATAGGGGTCGACTTCACGCTCGCTCCGTTCGTCACGGCCGATCGAGTAATAGGTGAACCGGATCGTCTTGCGTCGGCTGATCGCCGATTCGATCTTCGACAGGTGCGCCGCGACCTCGGGCGAATAGTCGCCACCCAAGAGATTCACCGACACGGTGCGCGCGGCGTGGTCGTCGAGCGGACTCGGCCGGCCGAGGGTCAGGTGCTGGAGGGCAAGGCGCAGCGGCTCGGCATACGCGAATTGGCCCTCCAGGAGGTACAGGCAGGTGTGCAGGGCCGAGAGCTCGCGCTCGTCGAAATCGATCTGCGGGAGGTAGTAGTTCTCCGGCGGCAGCGCGTAGAGGTCGCCCTGGAACGGATCGTCGGTCGGGCGCTCGACGGCGAGCTTGAGGCCCATCGCCTCAATCTCTCCGCGGTCGGCATAGAAGCGGCGCAGAAACGCCTGGTCGCTCATGCCGCCATAGCCTTCGACCGACTCGTGGATCTCGTCAGCGGTAACGGGTCGCTGCTGGGACATGAGATAGGCCACGAGCGACAGCTGCCGAACCAGTTTGTCGTCGTCCCTCATTGCCATGCGTGCTCCGGCCGGGGGCGGGACAGTGTAGGTAATGATAGCCCGCCCTCGGGGCATTCTGGGACAATCCCGCCGATCTCGTCACGGACGTTGGGGCTGGTAGCCTTCCGGCCATGACGGTCCTCGAGCACATTTACGGCATCCCGTCGGACGATGAGCTTGCGATGCTTGTCGGGGCGGCGGTCCCACACTTCGCGTTGCAAATACGCGCCCGTGTCGCCGAGTACGCGGACGCGCTTCCCGCAGACCACCCGCGCCAGGCCGAACTGACCCGGCATCTCGCGCGTCTGGACGAGCTGGCCGATGACGGTCAACCGGGCACCGGACCCGTGGATCTCCCGCCGCGGGCCTCGCTGACGCTTACGCCACCCGCAGCGCACTGAGCCGCCGCCCGGGCGCCGCCCGGCAGCGGAACTCAACGTCCGGCGTCGATGGCCGTGCGCGTGACTGCGGCAAACGTCCTGAGGATGCGGGCGGTCGCCCCCCACACGTCCTCGCCGTCGAGCCGATAGCGCAGCTCGCCGAGCGTGGGACGCGCCGGCAGGACGGCATCGAGCGTCAGGATGTCGCCGACGGCGACCTCCATGACACGGTCGATCTCGTGGGGGCTGGGCCGAGTCTGCGGGGCCGCGGCGAGCACGCCGATCACCGGGGTGACGATGTACTGACTTTGAAAGGTCGCGACATCGTCGAGCTCCCCGACGATCTCGATCGCAGACGGCTCGATGCCGAGTTCCTCGTGGGTTTCGCGCAGTGCGGTCATCCGCAAGTCGCGGTCCGTCGGGTCCCGGCGTCCGCCAGGGAGGCTGATTTGGCCGGGGTGTGCGGGCAGGTCGGCGGTCCGCTTGGTGAGGATCAGGTGGGGCTGGCCGTTGCGGTCGTAGATCGGGATCAGGACGGCTGCAGCCTGGCCGGGCTGATCAAGCACCCGGCGCGTCCGGGACGCCAGCACCGCGTGCAGCGCCGACGCCAGCTCGAGCGCCCGAGGCAGGGGCGGGGCTGTCGGATCGCCGGGCACGGTGCGAGTGTACGCGTCCAACAGGCCCGGTCTACACTCGGCCAATGCCCCGCCGCCCCGACGCCTGGTTGGAGATGAGCGCCGACCCGGAAGGGCCGGCGCTAGACGATGCGCTGATGGTGCTGGTCTCCCGCCTGGAGCGGGCCCGTGATGTCGCCGCGGCCAGCGCGGGGCGTCCGCCACTCGGTCTTCGTGAGGTCGAACTCGCCCCGGGGGACCGCGCCTACCTGTGCGCGTTCGACGGACCTGCCTTCCTGTGCGTCGACGAGCGCGGCGAGGTCGTATCCGCACAGCACGTCGTCCACCGGGTCGCCACGATGAGCCTCGTGTGGGAGCAACTCGAGGCCGAAGTCGACGTCACGCGGATGGAGGAGGTCGCCGAGACCGCGGGACGCGTGCTCGCGCTGACCGACGCCCCGGCCCCGATGTGTGCCGCCATTGCCGCCACTGCGGAGCACGTGATGGCGATGCTCGCATGGCGGGTGTCGCCGCTTCGGGCGACGGCGTCCCTGGTTCAGGTCGACGTGCTGTTTGCCCTCCACGAACGGGCCACCCGCGAATATGCCCGATTCGTTCAGGCGTCTGAGCCGCTGGTGGCCGGCCAGGACACGCTTGATGCCGAACTGACGGCCGCGCTCGGCGCCTTTGAGCGCGCGGCCATTGCCGCCGGCCTTGGGGCACGGCTGGCCGACCGTCTCGGGGGCGCCGTCGGTGCCGCCGGGCAGGCCGCGGACGAGATTGTCGCGGCGCTGGTCGTATTGCCCGGTGGTTCACGATGATTGGCACCGAGATTGCGTTTCGGCTGGCCCCGGGGTCCGGCGACCAGGCGCGGTCGATCGCCGGACGTCTCGCCCGACTCGCGCCCGCGTCGGTCGAGCACGTGCTGTTTCTCGATGACGCCGCCGGCGACTACGGGTGCCTGGCGGTCTGGCGGACCGCGGACGACGCGACGGCCTACATCGCGCACCCGGACGTTGCCACCGAGGTCGCCGCATTGGGCGAGCTCATGGGCAAGCCGACCCGCGTCCGGACCTACGTGATGGAAGATCAGCACCGGATTTCGCGGGACGGGGGGGCGTCGGCGTAACGCTCCGTCGGGGCATGCCCCACCTGGCCCGTATATTCTCAACCCCGTGGAGCCCGCAACTATCGTCGTCATGGATGGCGACCAGACCGGTCAGGAACTGCTGGTCGAGTCTCTGCGCGTGTTGGATCCGAACGTCACGGGTCTGCCGCTCGAGTTCCAACACTTTGACCTGTCGCTGGACTCGCGCCGGCGAACCGGCAACGAGGTCGTGCACGACGCCGCCAAGGCGATGCGTGTCGCCGGCTACGGGCTCAAGGCCGCCACCGTTACCCCCGAAGAGACCGGGGACGTCGGCAGCCCCAATGCCCTGCTGCGCGAAGAGATCGACGGGCGCGTGATCATCCGCACCGGCCGGCGGCTTCCGGGCGTGCGGCCGATCGCCGGGATTCATGCTCCGATCTCTGTCGTGCGGATGGCCGTTGACGACGCCTACGGTGCTCAGGAGCACCGTGAGGGCTCCGGGCTCGATGAGGTTGCCTGGCGGACCGAGCACATCTCGCGCCGGACCTGCCGCGCAGTCGCCGAGTTCGCCTTCATCCAGGCCCGGCGCATGAACGCGACGGTATTCGGGGGCCCAAAGTGGACCGTCTCGCCGGTGTACGAGGGAATGATGAAAGAGGAACTCGACGCGGCTGCCGAACGCCATCCGGACGTCCGGTACCGTCCGGTGCTGATCGATGCGGCCTACGCCGGTCTCATCACACACACCGGCGATGCGCTCGTCGTTCCTGCGCTCAACCGCGACGGCGACTGCCTGTCGGACATGGTGCTCCAGTTGTTCGGATCGATCGCGGGCGCCGAATCGCTGCTGCTCGCGTTCGACGGCGATCTGACGGTGACGACGGCCATGGCCGAGGCCCCGCACGGGACGGCTCCGAGTCTCGAGGGGAAGAGCATCGCCAACCCATTGGCGATGATCCTGGCCGGCGCCGCGCTCCTGGGGTTCATGCGCGATCCGGTCGCGTCGATGGTCTCCCGAGGGATCTATGAGGCGGCGCTTGAAGCGGTCGCCGACGGCTCGAGGACGGCCGACCTCGGTGGCCACTGCGCTACCGAGGAGTTCACCGACGAGGTGATCAAGCGAGTCCGGACCAAGCTCGATGTCTGGAGTTCGCTCGGCGAGTCTGCGGTGATCTAGCGCTCACCGCGCATCCGCTGGGCCCGTCGTTTTCCGATCACCATCCCGATGAACAGCAGGATGATCACCCCGACCCCGACGAGCGGGAAGATTCCCGTCGCGCTCATCCGTGCTCGTCGTCGGTCGGCCCTTCGGCGATGAATGCGAGCAGGTCCTCGATCGTAAAGCGCCCGGCCTGCATCGAGGCGACCAGGCCGTAAATCGTGGCGGTATGCGGGCGCTCCATGACGTAGGCGCGAATCGCGGTGTTGGCGTCGTCCTCGAGCGTCGCGACGCGGGCACGGCCGAGGACGGTCGCCGCCACGCCGTTCGGCCGGACCACCGCGAGCTGATCCTGGACGAGGCGGCCGGTCAGCTCGGCGATCTCGTCGCCGTCGGCGCCCAGGCGCGCCGCGAGGTCGGTGATCGCGACCGCCGCGTTGTCGTCGGTGCGGACCAGTTCACGCAGCAGCAGGTAGCTGCCCGCAGACATGCCCGCGGCGGCGACCGTTTGGTCGAGGATCCCCGCGAGCTCGGTCAGCAGCGCGATGTCATCATCGCTGCGGTACATCGCGGCTAGGGGCCGTAGCGGTGCGCCGGCGCCGGCCGCGTCTGCTCGGCTACCGCGCCGGACCAGGTGCGTCCGGTGATCGCCAGGTCGTCGAGCAGCTGCAGCGCCGAGCGCACGACGCCCACGCGGGCGCCGCGGCCCTGGGTGTTGGCGATCGTGATCGAGAAGTCGTGATTGCCCGGTCCGTACAGGGGGCGGGCGTTCGCACGCGCGAGCGCGACGCGGGCCTCGTTCAGGCGTGCCGAGTCGTCGAGCGCCACGAAGGCCTCGAAGGACGACCAGTCGCCGGGAAGTTCGGCGACGACGGAGTCGAACGATGCGACGTGGCTCATGCGGCCAACCGTACCAGCTGAATGCGGGGGGTCCCGGTCATGCCGACGCGACGAACGGCGTGAGCGCAGCGGCCACCCGGGCGGCGGCGGCCGCGAACTTGGCATCGTCGAGTGCTGCCTCGCGCCGTCCGAGGGTGATCGACGCCGGCAGGTCCACCCAGCTCACGCAGCCGCCATGCGCTGGGGTGACGTCCAGGACCGGCGGGTCGGCGACCCGCCACGCGCGCAGGACGACCGCCCAGAGCGGCTGGGTGCGCCGCCAGCGCAGGCGCTCGTGGGCGTAGTCGCCGGTCAGGATCTGCAGGTCCCCGATCGCATTGAGCGCCTCGGGATCACGGATCGGGAAGGAGTCGTGGATCTCGCACCACAGCGTGAGCGGCAGGTGGTCGGGGTCGTGGCGACGTCCGAGTGCGTCGGCATACCGCGCCGCGGCATCCGGTTGGACGAGGTCGGGCCGCTGGTGGGCATAGGTGGGGAACAGGAAGAACGCGGGGTGGGGGAGCTCGAAGCGCTTCTCGCCGATGCCGCCCTTGCGCAGGATCACGACCTGCTCGCCGGCCGCGAGCGCCTCGCAGGTCACGGCCCATTCCTTGAGTGCCGCCAAAGACATGCGCCGATCGTACCGGGATGCCGATCCGTTCCGCCCGACGCCTGTCGCATTGATAGCCTTGTGTCCATGACTGATCAGATCCTTGCGCGGGCCGCAGACGGGGAACGGATCACCCCCGAAGAGGCCCTGCTCCTGTACGACACCGCTCCGCTTGAGGACCTCGGCGCGGCGGCGGACGAGGTGGTGCGGCGGCGCTACGGCGATGAGATCACCTACAACGTCAACGCGCATCTCAACCCGACCAACATCTGCGTGGTCGGCTGCGGATTCTGCGCGTTCGCGGTGTGGACCGAAAAAGACGAGCGGGCATACGCATACAGCGTCGACCAGCTCGTCGAGCGCGCGGGACAACTGGTCGGCCACGGCATCACCGAGCTGCACATCGTCGGCGGCATGACCAAGGAGTACGACCTCCCGTACTACGAGGAGTTGTTCTCCGAGTTGAAGGCCGAGTATCCCCACGTGGCGCTGACGGCGCTCACCGCGGTGGAGATCGACTTCATCGCGCGAATCTCGAAGGTCTCCCACGCGCAGGCGCTCGAGCGGACGCGGGCCGCCGGGCACGACACCATGCCCGGCGGTGGCGCTGAGGTGTTCTCCAAGCGTGTCCGTGACATCATCGCCGATCGCAAGGTCCCCGCCGAGACGTGGCTCGATGTGCACCGCGAAGCACACGCGCAGGGACTGCGGACCAACGCGACCCTCTTGTTCGGGCACTTCGAGACGCCCGAGGAGCAGGTCGACCACATGCGCAGCCTGCGCGAACTGCAGGACGACACCGGCGGGTTCCAGGCGTTCATCCCACTGCCATTCCTGCCGGGGAACACCGACTTCGCCTACCTGCCCGGTCCGAATCGGGAAGAAAAGCTGCGGACGATCGCAACCGCACGTCTGTTTCTGGACAACTTCGCCCACGTCAAGGGGCATTGGGTCATGCTCGGCGAGGACATCACAACCGACGCGCTCAGCTACGGGCTCGACGATCTGTCGGGGACGCTGATCGAAGAGCGGATCGCCCACGCCACCACGGTGCAGACGCCGCTCGGGCTCTCGCAGGACCGGATGAGCGAGCTCATCCGCAACGGCGGCAAGGTGCCTGTCGAGCGCGACACGCTCTACGCGCGTCTCAGCCCGTCGGTGCCCAGCTAGGGATTCTGCCCGCGTGCCGGGGGAGCGACGGACACCCCCGGCAACATGGCTACAGCTGGCGCCGTCGTACGCCGTAGGTCGCGAGCGCGGCGAAGATCACGATCCACAGCACGGTCCACAAGATGTCGACGGTGTGCGCGGCCGGAACGATCACTGTGAGCCCGTTGATGTTGATGTCCGGGGCCGCGGGCCCGGCGACGCCGCGCCGCTGCAGGCTCTCGAGCATGGGCGAGACGATTGCCCGCGGGAAGATGCTGTACAGCGAATCGATGAATGACCGGGAACTGCGCGATATCGCACCCTGGTCGAGGTCGGCCTTCAGGTTGACGACCGCCTGGGCACACACGAACACCATCAGCCCGAACACACCGGCCGCCACCGGCCCGATGACCGACGCCAGCGCAGCGCTGGCGCACAGCACCAGCGCGCAGTTGATGACCCAGGCCCCGGCATGGACCGCCAGCGGACCGTCGACGCCGTGGCCGAGCGCGAGGCTCCCGGCCTGCATGGCGGCGGCCCAGATCGCCAGGACGCCGACCATCGCCGCCAGGCGCGCCAGCAGGCGTACCAGGCCGACCCGGCTCGGAGTCGCCCCGGATCCGACCAGCAGGCCCAGGAAGCCCGAGGATGCATCGCGGGAGAATGCCCCACCGCCGAGGCCGACCGCGACCAGGAGGCCCCCGATGAGCAGCAGCGACGCGCCGTTGGTCTCGAGGGTGTCGATGCGGGTCCGTCCCGACTCGCCCGCGGCCACCAGTGTTGCGATCGTAATCCACCCGATCCCGACAACGACTGCGAGCTGGATCCATAGGCGGCGGGCCAGGATCTTCAGATCCACGCCAAACATCGTGGCGGCGGCCGCGGTGCTCATTCGGCGACCTCGACGGTGAGGTCCAGGCGGGCGCCGAGGATGTCGGGGAAGCCGCCGGGATCCGGCGTGGCCACGACGACCACCCGTCCGGCGCCGAGGGCGGTGCGAATGACCTCGACCGTCTCCGGGTATTCCCACGGGTCGTCGAGAACCAGAACGTCCGGATTGCCGACCGACGCGCAGGCCAGGCTGGCGCGGCGCACGTCGCCGAGCTCCAGACGCGTGATCAGGCGCCGGTCGTCGGGCCGCAGGCCCGCCCGCTCCAGCGCCGCACCCGGCGACTCGTCCGTGCCGCGGACCGCCGCTACCAGCCGGACCGCATCGATGACCCGAAGGCCCCGCGGGAAGGGCATGCGCTCCGGCCCGTACCCGATGCCACGGCGGACGTCGGCAGCGAGCGGGTTCGCGCCGGCGACCCGGACTATCCCCCGGATGGGGGCGACGAGGCCGACGAGGGCCCTGACAAGGGTCGTCTTCCCCGACCCCTCGCCACCCGTAATGCAGACCCCGTGGCCGGGTGTTACATCCAGGCTGACGTCCCCGATCGCGGGTTCGGGGGTCCCCTGGTAGCGCACCGCCAGGTTCGTGACGACGATCCCGGCGTGTGCCGGGCTTCCGGCTGCACCCGGGCCGGCGTCGTCAGTGGCCACGAATGATCGCCAGCACGTCGTCGCGTCGCGCTTCCATGTCCGCCTCGGAGACGAGTGATTCGAGGTTGAGGCGCACCAGGGGCTCGGTGTTCGACGAGCGCACGTTGAAGTGCCAGTCGTCGTAGGCCACCGACAGGCCGTCCAGGTCCGCTTGGCGCCCGTCCGCGTACCGCGTCCGCAGCTCGGCCAAGACGGCCGCTGGGTCCGACACGGTCGAGTTAATTTCGCCCGAGATGTGGAATCGGCTGCGATAGGCGTCGATCACCTCCGACAGCGGCGTGTCGGCCTGGGACAGCATCTCGAGCACGAGCAGGGCGGGGATCAGGCCGGTGTCGGCGTAGGAGAATTCCCGGAAGTAGTAGTGGCCGGATACCTCTCCAGCGAACAGGGCATCCAGTTCGCGCATCCGGCGCTTGATGAACGCGTGTCCGACCCGGTTCTCGTGCGGCCGGCCGCCGGCGGCGATGATCGCCTCCGGTACCGCCCACGACGCCCGCAGATCGTAGATAACGTCGGCGGGGCCGCTGCGGCGGAGGAGGTGCGAGGCGAGCATTGCGGTGAGGAAGTCTCCCGGCACGAACTCGCCGCGGTCGTCGATGAAGAAGCACCGATCTGCGTCCCCGTCCCAAGCGATCCCGAGGTCGGCGCCTTCCGCCAGGACCTTGCCCTCGATGAACTCGCGGTTCTCGGGAAGCAGCGGGTTCGGCTCGTGGTTGGGGAAGCGACCGTCGGGATCGAGAAAGCACTCGACGGCGTCGAGGTTCAAGCGTGCGAGCACCGGGATCAAGAACAGCCCGGCCATGCCGTTCGCGCCATCGAGGACCACGCGCAGGCGGCGGACCTTGGCCGGGTCGATGAAGGTCATCGCCGCGTCGACGAAGCGGTCGAGCAGCCCGTGGTCGCGATCCCGCGTCCCGCCGGGGCGGCGCACCGTCTCGCCGGCCGCGACGAGCCGGCCGATTTCCGAGATCCCGGTGTCTCCGGACAGTGGCAGGGCTCCGGCCAGCACGAGCTTGGCGCCGGTGTATTGCGGCGGGTTATGGCTGGCGGTGATCTGCGCGCCGGCGTCAAAGCCCCCGTCGGCGACGGCGAAGTACACCATCTCCGTCGCGGTCAGCCCGAGTTCCGTGACGTGGGCGCCGGCCTCCACGGCGCCCTCGGTCACCGCCGCCGCGATGCTGGGGGAGCTCAGGCGGACGTCATGTCCGATGGCGATCCGCGGCGCGGCGACGCCCGGGGTGGCGGCACGGACGACTTCGACGAATCCACGGCCCAGATCGCGCGCGCCTTCCTCATCGATTTCCGACGGGTACAGCCCGCGGACGTCGTAGGCCTTGAAGACTCCGGGATCGAGCGTCATTGGGAGAACCCTCCACGTAGGGCGGCGTAGGTGTCGTCGAGATGCTGGGGCATGACGCGCACGTTGCCGAGTGCGGGCATGAAGTTCGTATCGCCCGCCCAACGGGGAACAACGTGCATGTGGATGTGGTCCGCGATGCCGGCACCTGCGGCGCGCCCTTGGTTGACCCCGATGTTGAAACCCTGCGGGCCCATGGCGTCGATCAGCACCCGCTGGCTGCGGCGCACCAGCAGGAGCATTTCGGTGGTGGTCGGGTCGTCAACGTCCAGCAGCGAGTCGACATGGGCGTAGGGGATGACCATCAGGTGCCCGTTGTTGTACGGATAGCGGTTGAGCACCACAAAACACCGCTCGCCCTGATACAGGATGTAGCTGCGGGCGTCGTCCCCGAGCAGCGGGAGACGGCAGAAGACGCATGCCGGTCCGTCGTGCTGTTTGTCGTGTTCGGCGCCCACGTATGCCATCCGCCACGGGGCCCACATGATGTCGGGGCCGGGAGGGCCTTCGGCGGAGTGGCTCATCGAGGCGAATCCTAGAGACTCGCCGGACCCCCCGTCCGGTGGCAACGCGGTGCCACCGGGGTGCTACTCGCCGACCGCGGTACGGCCGATCAGTCGATGAGGCCGTTCTTGTAGGCGTACCGGGTTGCCTCGGTCCGATTCCCGACCCCGAGCTTGCGGTAGATGTTCGACAGGTGGAACTTGACGGTCTGCTCGGTCACGAACAATTGGCCCGCGATGTCGAGGTTCGAGAGCCCCTCGGCGACCAGTTTGAGAATCGCCAGCTCGCGGTTCGTCAATCCGCCGTTGGGCGGCCGCGGGGTCGCGTCGGATGTGCCGTTGCCACTGGACGATCCGCGGGGGTGATACACCGTTCCTTCGAACACGCCACGAATGGTCGAGGGCAGATCGAGCGGGTTGATCGACTTGACCACGTATCCCGAGGCACCGTAGTCGAGCGCCTTCTCGATGTTCTCGGCGTCGTCGAACATCGACAGCATGATGACTTTGAGCTCCGGGTGTGTCTTCTGCAGTTCCTGCAGGGTGGCAAGACCGTCGCCCTTGGGCATGCGCATGTCGAGGATCACGACATCGGGCCGTACGCGCGGCACGAGTTCGATCAGGTCCTGACCGGTCATCGCCTCTCCCACGACCTCGATGTCCGGCGCCGTCTCGAGTGCGCGCTTGATGCCGTCGAGCATCAGGCGATGATCGTCGGCAATTGCGACACGCATCGGCGGCTTGCCGAGCGGAGTGCTGGGGTCCGGCGCAGTCGTACTCATGCGGGTGCTATCGGGAGGATCGGCACCGGTCTTGACCTTTGGGGGCGCGCGAGGCCGCACCGGACACTGCCGGGTCGAAGATCGGACCGCGGCGGCCCGCCCGGGCGACGTCCGGGCTCGGCGGATCCGGGCGTGGCGGCGACGTAGACGGCGCTCGGCGATGACGCCGCGCGGTGATCCACGATCATCCACCTTCCTGCTCATCGGGAATGCGGGGGGGCGCCAGTCGGGGCCAATCGGCGGCGCCATCCGAACGCATTCCCGCGGGGCCGCCGGACAGTCCGATTCTACGACCTAGACAATCGGATAGCCATCACCGCGCAGAAATCTCACACACCCGCGCGGGATGGGAGCTGGCGTGCCTTAGTCGGTCTCGGACGGCGCCTGGGCGGAGTCCGGAAGCCCGGCGCGCGTCCCCTGCTTGAGCGCCCGGACGATTTCTGCGGCCGGCGTGGACTTGTGCAGGAATCGTGAGGCGCCGCCGGCGAGCATCGCGCCGATGGCGTGGTCGTCGTCGGTCGCCGAGAGCATCACGACCTCGATCCCCGGGAAGCGATTCTTGAGCTGGAGCGTGGCTTCGAGCCCGTCCACACCGGGCATGGATAGGTCCATCAGCACGACATCGGGGGTGGTGAGCTCGGTGACCTCGACGATCGCGTCGCCGTTCTCGGCTTCGGCCACGACGGCGATCTGGTCGTCGCGTTCCAGCAGCGACCGCAGTAACTCACGGAAGCGCGGATTATCGTCGACAATCATCACGCGAATAGGTGCATTGGCCGTCATTTGGACCTTTGGGGCGGGCGAGCGCAAGAGGTTCATCGTTTGCAATAACGCTACGCGCGTCAGCGGTGATTCGCTGCTATACGGGGGTCAAGGATTTGTCCGTACGAAGCTCACCGGACGACGCGTGATCGCATCACGACCAACCGCCGGTACTATTCGACCGTATGCCTGAATTCCCTTCACACCCGAACACGGTGCCGATCTCGTGGATCCAGTCGATCGTCGACTGCGACGTTGCCGAGTCCGCCCCGTCTGAGGGACTTGGCGAGTTGTGCCGCGTCGCCGCATCGGCCATCGGCGTCGCGGCGGTGTTGGTGTGCGAGGGGGGCGGTGCGGACCCGGTCCGTGCCGAGTGGGCGTCCGACGCCGATGCGGCGGCACGCCTGAGTCATCCGTCGGAGTGGACCGTTGCGGCGGTGGGACCGTTGCCGGTGGTCGCGACGGCGGTGCCGCTCGACGGCGCCGCGCCGACGCCAGCACAAACGCTTGCGCTTGGGCTCGTCGCGACCCGGGCGGCGGAGGCGATCCGCTCCGCGCGACTGCGGGTGGACCTCGATGGCACGCTGGCGAGAATGCTCGAGTCAGACGAGCGGCTGGTCGGGCGCATCGGGCTCGACATCCACGACGGACCCACCCAGCACCTGTCGGTGGGGCTGCTGGAAATCCAGCTGTTGCAGGCCAAGCTCAGCGATGTCGTCGCTTCCGGGGTCGTGCTGCCGGAGGGCCTGGAGTCCGCGGTCGAACGCATCTACGAAACGCTCGGCGGCGCGCTGACCGAGATGCGCGAGCTGATCGGCTATTTGCGCCCGGTCCGGTTCCAAGGGCGTCGTCTGGACGACATTCTCACCGACGTGGTCGTGTCGTTCGAGTCGCGCAGCGGAATCGACGTCGACTTCCGCGCCGAGAGCGAGTTCGCCGTCGACGGCGTCTCGGTGACCCAGCGGATCACCTTCTACCGGATCCTCCAAGAGGCACTCTCGAACGCCCAGCGCCACGGGCAGGCGACCGAGATCCACGTGCGGCTCCGCGAGGACGAGACCGGCACGCGGCTCGTGGTGGTCGACAACGGATCGGGATTTGATCCGGCGCCCTTCTCACAGCCGGTGCCCGGATCATCGATTGCCCGCTTCGGCTTGCTCGGGATGCGCGATCGGACGACCATGCTCGGCGGCGGGTTCGACATCGTCAGTGCGCCCGGTGGCGGGTGCTCCGTGACGATCTTTCTGCCGCGCTGGAGCCCGCCCGACGCCGACGATGCCGGGTCGTAGTGTGGTGGACGTCAAGTTCTGCGGACTGACGACGCCGGGCCAGGCCGAGGCGTGTGTCAACGCCGGCGCGTGGGGCGTGGGGGTAATACTCGCGCCAGAGAGTCCCCGCTACGTCGATGTGGAGCGGGCGACCGAGGTGCTGGCCGGAGTCCCGGACGCGGTCGCCCGCGTCGGCGTCTTCGTCGACGTCCGGCCGGCCGATCTGGCGCGCATCGCCGGTCGGATCGGGTTGACCCACGTGCAACTGCACGGCATCGCCGACGTCGCCGGCGCTCGGGATGCGACCGGCCTACCGGTCATTCTCGCGGTTCCGTTTACTGGGGTCGAGGTGATCGCGTCCGCTGCCGCACAGGACCCGGACCTGGTGCTGTTCGACGCCGCGGTGCCCGGCCGGCACGGCGGCACGGGCGTCCGTCTCGACTGGGCGGCGCTGGCCGCAGCCAGGCCGCGGTTTGCGTTCGGCGTCGCCGGCGGGTTGCGACCGGATAACGTTACGCAGGCGATTCGGCTTCTGCGCCCCACGTTTGTGGACGTCTCCAGCGGCGTGGAATCGTCGCCCGGCATCAAGGACCATGACAAGGTGAATGCATTCATGACGGCGGTACGCAGTGCCTGAACTGGCGTCACGATTCGGCCCGTACGGGGGGCGATACGTTCCCGAGACCGTGATCAGCGCACTGGACGAGCTGGGCGAGGCATATCTGCGGTTCCGCGACGACGCTGACTTCGTCGCCGAACTCGACGGGCTGCTGTCGTCGTTCGTCGGTCGCCCGACGCCCCTCTACCGTGCCGAGCGCCTTGGTGCGCGGTACGGAATCGACGAGCTGTATCTCAAGCGGGAGGACCTCTGCCACACCGGGGCACACAAGATCAACAACGCCCTCGGCCAGGTCCTGCTCGCTCGCCGGATGGGCAAGGAGCGCATCATCGCCGAGACCGGTGCCGGTCAGCACGGCGTGGCGACCGCGACCGCGGCGGCACTCTTCGGCATGCGGTGCTGCGTGTACATGGGGCGCACCGACATGCACCGGCAGCGGCTCAATGTGATCCGGATGAAGATGCTCGGCGCCGAGGTCCGGCCGGTCGATGCGGGTACCGGAACGCTCAAACACGCCACCTCGGAGGCGATCCGGGACTGGGTGACCAACGTCGGGGACACCCACTATGTGATCGGATCCGCGGTCGGTCCCGCCCCATATCCGGAGATCGTGGCCGAACTGCAGACCGTCATCGGCCGTGAAACCCGTGCGCAAATCCTGGACATCGCTGAGCGCCTGCCGGCCACCGTTGTCGCGTGCGTGGGCGGCGGCTCCAACGCGATCGGAATGTTTCGCGGCTTCCTCGGCGACGACGAAGTCGCCCTGGTCGGCGCCGAGGCGGCAGGCGAGGGGATCGCGACCGGTCACCACGGGGCGTCGCTGGGGCACGGACGGCCCGGCGTGCTGCACGGATCGCTCAGCTACCTGCTCCAAGACGATGACGGGCAGATCGCTGAAGCCCATTCAATCTCAGCGGGCCTGGACTATCCCGGTGTCGGTCCGGAACACAGCTATCTGCGTGACACGGGCCGCGTTCGGTACGAGGCGGTGACCGACACGGAGGCGCTCGAGGCATTCATCGCCCTGAGCCGGTGCGAGGGCATCATCCCGGCCTTGGAAAGTTCGCACGCGCTGGCGTTGCTGGCCCGGGAGGGGACCGACCTCGGGGGCGCCGGACCGGTCGTCGTCTGCCTGTCCGGTCGAGGCGACAAGGACGTCGAACAGGCCGGCGCGGCCCTCGGTATCGATGTCTGACGGCCCGCTGCGGCTGCGCGCCGCGTTCCCGGCCGGACGACCCGCCCTGATCCCATACGTGATGGGCGGATACCCGAGCGTGGCCGAGAGCCGCGACTTCGCCCACATCCTGGCGCCGTATGCCGACATCCTCGAGCTTGGAATCCCGTTCTCGGACCCGCTTGCCGATGGATCGACGATCCAGGCGGCGGGCCAGCGGGCGCTTGAGGCGGGCACGCGCCCGTCGGACGTGTTCGACATCGCGGCGTCATTGCGCGACGGTCCGCCGGTGGTCGTGATGACCTACGTCACCTTGGTGCTCGCGGCGGGCCCCGACGCGTTCTTCTCGAGGGCCGCGGACGCGGGGGTCGCCGGCGCGATCATCCCGGACCTGCCGCTCGATGAGGGTGGGGCCATCCGGGAGTCCGCGCGCAGGTTCGGCGTGGCGATCGTGCCGCTGGCGGCGCCGACGACGAGCCAGACGCGATTGGAGGCCATCGGACGCCAGACGGACGCGTTCTGTTACTTGGTCTCGGTTGCCGGGGTCACCGGCGGCGAGGTGGCGGTCGACGACCAGCTGCGGGCGTTTGTGGCCCGGGCGCGGCGCGCCATCGACAGCCCGCTGGCCGTGGGCTTCGGCATCCGGACCCCGGAGCACGCCCGCGCGATCGGGGCGTTTGCCGATGGGGTCGTGATCGCGAGTCACCTGATCCGGCTGATCGACGAGGCCGGCGGCCATGACGCCGCCCTTGCGGCGCTTGACCGCTACGGCGCCGAGTTGGCGTCCGCGCTCGCCGGGGTCGTGCGGGCGGCGTAGTGGCCCTCCTTCCGGGATCGGCAGTCATGACGCGTGGCGCTCCCGCGCTGAGCGCGTGATGGGCGATGTGCGGACGCTCGCGGCGCGCATGGCACAGATTGCGCCGTTCGAAGTCATGGAAGTTCTCGACGCCGCCCGCCGGCTCGAGGCGTCCGGGCGGGACGTCATCCATCTGGAGGTCGGCGAGCCCGACTTCCCGACGCCCGCGCCCGTGATCCGAGCCGCTCACGCGGCGCTTGATGCGCACCCGATGTTCTACACGTCGGCCGTCGGCATGCCGGAGCTGCGCGAGGCGATCGCCGGGTGGTATGGGCGCGCGTTCGGCGTCGAGGTGCCGGCGGAGCGCATCATCGTGACGTCCGGCTCGAGCGCGGCGCTGGTGATGGCGCTCGGTGCCCTCGTCGACCCGGGTGACCGGGTGCTGATGTCCGATCCGGGGTATCCCTGCAATCGCAACCTCGTCCGGTACCTTGGCGCCGAGCCGGTGCTGGTCCCGTGCGGGCCTGAACACGCGTACCAGCTGACGGCCGACCTGGCCGCGGCGGCCTGGGGACCGACCACCCGCGCGGCGATCGCCGCGTCGCCGTCGAACCCGACCGGGACCTGTTTGACGCGCGACCAGTGGTCGGACCTTGCCAACGTCTGCCGGCGCGGCGGCGGCGTCCTGATCGCCGACGAGATCTACCAGGGCCTTGTCTACGACGGCCCGGCCGAGACGGTCCTCGCCGTCGCCGACGACGTGTGGGTCGTCAACAGCTTCTCGAAGTACTTCCAGATGACCGGCTGGCGCCTCGGCTGGCTGGTCGTCCCCGAGGGGGCGACGCGCGACATCGAAAAGGTCGCGCAGAATCTCTACATCAGCGCGCCCACTCCCGCGCAGTACGCAGCCCTCGCCGCGCTCTCGGACGAGGGCCTGGCCGTCGTTGAGGAGCGGCGCGCCGAGCTCGGACGGCGGCGCGACGTGCTGCTTGACGAACTGCCCAAGATCGGGTTCGCGATCCGGGCGCGTCCGTCCGGGGCGTTCTACATTTACTGCGACGTCTCCGCGTTCACCGCGGACAGCTTCGCGTTTGCCGCGTGGCTGCTGCAGGAAACGGGGGTTGCGTTGACACCGGGGCGCGACTTCGGCGACGCCGCGCCGCGACAGCATCTGCGGATCGCGTACACGCAGCCGACCGAGCGGCTGCGGGAGGCGGTGCACCGGATCGGCAACGCACTCGAGCTCCTGCCGCGGCGGGTCTGACCGGCGCCACCGTGGTCCTCGCTGCACACCTGTTCGGACCCGACGACGGACCTCCGGTCCTGGCCCTTCACGGCGTCCGCAACCACGGCAGGCGATTCCGGCGATTGGCGGCGGATGCGTTTGTGGGGTCCCGCGTGGTCGCCCCCGACTTGCGCGGGCACGGGCAATCCGGCTGGGAGCCGCCGTGGGACGTCGGAACCCACGTGGCAGACGTGCTCGAGACCCTGGATTCCCTTGGCGTGCGGGAGCCTGTGGAGATCGTCGCGCACTCGTTCGGGGGCCTGGTTGCCTGTCGGGTCGCTGCGGCAGCGCCAACGCGGGTGCGGTCGTTGACGCTCCTGGACCCGGCGGCGGGCCTGAACCCCGAGGTCTGCGCCGCCGCGGCCGCCGCCGACCTTGCCGGCGATGGGCGGGCGTCGTCCTGGTTGACCCGTGGCGAGGCCGAGGAGGCCTGGAGCGCGGCACGGCCGCCGTCGGGGCTTTGGGCCCGCGACGAGGACCTCGCGGCGTTCCTGGTGCGGGGCGACGATGGTCGTTACCGGCTGCAATTCTCGCGGGCGGCGGCCATCGGCGCATGGAGCGAGATGGCCCGCCCCGTGGTCGGTCTGGGCGCGTGGCGTGGCCCGGTCACGCTCATCACGGCGGAGCGCGACCCGTATGTCACCGACGCGCTGCGCGCGATGCTTCGCGACGCCTGCGGCCCGATGCTGACCGAGGTCGGGATCGATGCGGGTCACGTGTTGATGTGGGACGCGCCCGAGGAGACCGCGCGCGTCGTCGTCGCGGCACGGCCGGCGGCGACGGACTGGCTAGCGCAGACTCGGCCAGAAGGGGCTCAGGCACAGGCGTGAGCGGGCGATGGCCTCGTCGACCTGGGCCGCGACCTGGCGATCGCGGTCGGCGTCCGGTTCCGGCGGCGTGTCCTCGGACCAGGTACGGGCCGGCTCCGCACACCCGAGCACGAGCGCGGTTGTGCGCCAACGCTCCGGCAGGGGGTCCGTCGTGATGCCGCCGACCATGCGGTGGGCGAGCGACGCCCACGCCCGGGGCGGCGCCACGCAAGGGTTGTAGCCCCCTCCGCCCAGCGCGACCCAGCGTCCGTCGCACAGGTCGTCGGCGAGACCGGCCAACCCGTCCCACAACTCCGGGTAGAGCTCCATCGTGGTCAGCATGTGGGCGAGGGGGTCGGCGTGATGGTGGTCGACCCCGCACTGGGTGACGATGGCGTCGGGGGCGAATGCCTGGACCACCGGCACGACAAACTCGGCCATGGCCCGGCGATAGGCATCGTTGCCCGAGAACGGGGGCAGTGCCAGGTTTGCCGAGGTCCCCTCGGCGCCGGGGGCCCCCGTCTCCTGGGGAAACCCAGAGCCCGGGAACAGATGTCGCCCGGACTCGTGGACCGACACGGTCAGCACCCGGGGGTTCTCATAGAAGATCCACTGCGTCCCGTTGCCGTGGTGCACGTCCAGGTCGATGTAGGCGACCCGCTCGAGGCCGGCATCGAGCAGCCACTGGACCGCGATCGCAGTCTCGTTGTAGATCCCGAACCCCCACGCGCGGTTGTGGGTGCCGTGGTGGGCGCCCGCCGCCGGCACGAACGCCCGCCGTGCCCGCCCGCCGCCGACGGCCGCCGCCGCCGCCGCGGCCGCGGCCGACACGATCGCCGAGTCGTTGTGCATCTCGTGGTAGGCGTTGTTGTCGCCGCCGATCCCCCACTGTGCCGCCTCCGGGGCCGCGGCGAGAATGGGGTTGTCGCTGTAGCGGTGCACAGCGCGGATGAACGCCGGCGCGAAGACGCGCGCGAGGTCCTCGTCTGTCAGCGGTGGTGGCGGCGGCTGGCAGACGACCCCCGTCTGGTCAAACAGACCGGTCTCGCGGCACAGGGCGATCGCAAGCTGGTGGCGTCGCTGATCGGTCGGGTGGTCTCCGCCAAAGCGCATTCCCATGTCGTCCTGGTGGACGACAAGCAGTTCCAGAGGGGTCATCCGGGCGTCGGTGCGGTTGGGGCGGGGCGCACGGTCGCGCGCTGCCGGTGGGTTGTGGCCACTCTACGACGAAACGCCGCCTGGGGCGCTGCGTGCGCGCGGAACCGACCCCGCGTGTGGTTCCGGTAGCCTCGGGCCGATGCCGCGTCTCCCGCATCGTACGTTGTCGGCGCTCGCCGCTCGCCGCCGCCGCGCCGCCGCGGCGCATGTCGTGGCGCGACCGTCCGGTCCGTCGGCACTGCTGGCTCAGGTGGTGAACCGACCGTACCCGGTGATGGCCGGCTTCTTCGGGACGATCCTCGTGGCAGCGGACCCGGTTGAGGTCGTGGCCGGTCCGGGAATCTGGGATGCCCTGGCGATCCCTTCAGACGGGGCGCCCGCACCGCTTGCCGACGCGTGGATCGGTTATGTCGGATACCCGGGCTCGGAGCGGTCGTCGATCCGGTCGGATGCGGCCTCGCCATCCGTTATCGCCCGGTACGACGCGATCGCCCAGTTCTTTCCCGACGGCCAGTGCCTGGTGTGGGGTCGGGGGACGCGTGCGCGTGTGCTCATCCGTCTCGCCGCCCGCTACTCCGCGGCCCACGCGGGGCCCGATCTGGCTGCGGTGGCGCCCATCTCCTCGCTCGATGCGTCCGCATATGCCGGTCGTGTGGCGACGATCGTCGACCGGATCGCCGCGGGCGACTACTCGCAGGTGAACCTTGTCCAGCGATTGGAGACCGACTGGAGTGGCGCGCCCCTCGCCTTTGCCGAACGCCTGTGGGCCGCCGCCGGACCGGCCGCACATCGCACGTACGCGGCCGGCCCCGAGGGCGTGCTGGTCTCGGCGTCACCGGAGCGTCTGCTGGCGATCCGCGACGGTCTGGCCACCAGCTCTCCGATCAAGGGCACAGCCCCGGTGGGATCGGCGCTCGCGCTCGCCGCGAGCGAGAAGGACCGGTCCGAGCACATCATGATCGTCGACCTGGTCCGCAACGATCTCGGCCGGGTCGCCATTCCCGGCGGAGTAGCGGTCCCGCGTCTCATGGCACCGCTGCGCACCGGCTATGTGGAGCACTTGGTGAGCGATGTCACCGCGCGACTTCGGCCGGATGTGACCGTGGCCGATGTGCTGCGCGCGGTGTTCCCGGCGGGATCGATCACGGGGTGCCCGAAGCTCGCCGCCATGTCGGCGATCGCGGAGCTGGAGCCGGTCGGGCGCGGCCCGGCATTTGGGAGCATGGTCGTTGCGACGACGGACGGCCGCTGCGACGCGAGTGTTCTCATCCGGACGGCGTGGCTCGCCGACGGACGGGTCGCATATTGGAGCGGTGGCGGCGTGACCTGGGATTCGGTGCCGTCGGACGAGTACGCCGAGGCGATGGCGAAGGCCCGCCCGTTCCTGGAGGCGTTGGGATGCGCGTAGTCCGGATCGACGACCGGGAGTGGCGCGACGACGCGGTTCCGGGCGCGGACGAGCTCGCAGCGACGGTGGGTCCCGGCCTGATTGAGACGATGCGTGCCCGCAATGGCCGGATCGCCCATCGTAGGTTGCACGTTGCCAGGCTGGCCGCCTCGGTCGCGGCGTGCGGATATCGCGAGGCCGCCGGTCCGGGCCGTGTGGCCGCGGCGCTCGATGCGGTCGTCGCGTCCGCCGGCGCAGGCGATCTGATGGTACGACTCGTTGCCGGGCGCAGCGGGGTGCTGCTGGTCGAAGCAGGCCCAGTGGCCCCGCTGCCGACGGTCCCGGCCTCGGCGACGGCGCGCGTGCTCCCGGGGCTCTGGGACCCCAGGAATGTCGCCGATGCCCACAAGCGCACCGAGCGGGCGAAGTGGCAGGCGGCCGAAGCCGTCGCCGGGGATGCCGACGTCGTCGTGGCCGCCGACGCTCGGGGACGGCTGGGGGAGGGCAGTCGCGCGGCGGTCTTCGTGATGCGCGACGGCGCCATCCACACGGCTCCTGTTGCCGGCATCCTCCCCGGTATCGGACGCCGCGTCGTGATCGAAATGGAGGGCGACGTCGTCGAGCGCGCACCGGAGCCCGAGCTGTGGCGAACCGCAGACGAGGTCTTCATCGTGTCCGCAGTGCGGGGCGTGACGGCAATCGTGGTGCTCGACGCCGAGCCGGTCGGTGACGGGCTGCCGGGACCCGTCACGACGCGCCTTGCCGCCGCCTTCCGAGCCCGGGTCATGGCCGAGACCAGCGCCGGGTCGGCCTCCTAGAGCCCATGGTCGGGTTGCGGGCCGGCGCCGGTCGCCCGGAGCGGGATCACCGCGACGCCGCCATCCCCATCATGGAGGACCCGCAGCGGAACTCCGTAGTGCTCGCCGAGCGTGGCCGTGGTGAGCACGTGCTCTGGCCGTCCTTCGGCGACCAACCGCCCGAGCGATATCAGCGCGAGACGATCGGCGTAGGCGGCCGCGAGCGTCAGGTCATGGGTGGCGGACACGACGGTCAGATCGTGGGCCCGCTGCTGGGCGCGGATGAGCTCGAGGACCTGGAGTTGTCGGCCAAGATCCAGCGCGGTCGTGGGCTCATCGAGCAACAGAATCGACGGCGCCTGGGCGAGCGCGCGCGCAACGACCACCCGCTGCCGTTCCCCCCCGGACAGGTGATCGACCGGCCGGCCGGCGAGCTCGAGGAGGTCGAGCTGGGCAAGCACATCCCCGACGACGCGTCGGTCATCTCGACCCTCGCGGCCAAAGTAGGAGATATACGGCGTACGACCGAGCATGACGTAGTCGGCGACGCGCACCCCCGGTGGCACAGCGGCGTCCTGCTGGACCAGCGCAATCCGTCGGGCACGATCGCGTCGGGTCATGTCGGACAGCGGCTGGTCACCGAGCGCAATCCGGCCCGTGTGTGGCAGAAGGGCCGCCAGTGCGTGCAGGAGCGTCGTCTTTCCCGCACCGTTCGGGCCGATCAGGCACAGCCACCCGCCCGCATCGATCTTCAGGCTGATGTCGTGGACGACGGTCCGGTCGCCCCGCGCCACGCTAACGCGATCGAGCGCGATGCGGCTCATCCGTGCACCCGGCTCGTGCGGAGCACGACCGCGAACGCGGGAGCACCGATGATCGCGGTCACGACGCCGATCGGAAGCTCCGACGGCGACACGACGGTGCGCGCGAGGAGATCGCACAGGACCAGGAACGCCGCCCCGAGCATCAGCGACAGGGGGAGCAGCATGCGGTGCGACCGGATGCCGAGCAGGCGTACGAAGTGCGGGACGATCAGACCGACGAATCCGATCAGCCCGGAGACCGCGACCGCCGCGGCGGTGCCGATCGTGACGGCACCGATCACCACGAGGCGGACCTGGCCGGTGCGGACCCCCAGGCCGCGGGCGGCGTCGTCGCCGAGCCCCATGACGTCGAGCAGCCGACCGTGAATCAGGATTACCACCATCGCCACGAGTGCGTACGGCAGCATCGTAAGCACCTGGCTCCAGCCCACGGTGGCGACGGAGCCGAGGATCCAGTTGTAGATCACCGCGAGCTGGTCGGTGTGCCGCTGCTGCAGGAAGGTCTGGATTGCCGTCAGGAAGGCCGCAACCGCCACGCCGCCCAGGATGAGCGTGGTCGAGCTTCGGCCCGCGCCGACGGACCGGCCGACCCCATACGCGAGGCCCACAGCGATCAGTGCACCGCAAAAAGCAAACAACGGCAATGCGTGTACGCCGAGGACGGTCAGGTTGACGACCTCGACGATCGCGATCGTCGCGCCGAGTCCCGCGCCCGCAGCGACGCCAAGCAGGTACGGGTCGGCGAGCGGGTTGCGGAAGATTCCCTGATAGGCGGCCCCACAGAGCGCGAGTGTGCCGCCGACCAGTGCCGCGAGGACGACGCGCGGCAAGCGGAGCTGCCACACGATCGCCGAATCGACGGCGCTCAGAGGCGAGTGGATGTGCAGCAGCGGAGCCCGACTCAGCACGTCGAGGAGGATGTCCTGGGGGGGGACGCTGACATCGCCGATGAAGAGCCCCGCCAACAGACTCAGGGCCAGGATGATCGCCGCCGCCGCGAGCCACATGGCATCCCGCGCACGACCCCGCGGCAGGACCACGGGGTCGGCGTCGGTGAACTCGTGGACGGGCGCGGTCGTCACAGCGTCAGCGGTGGTGGGCCCGGTAGACCAGCACGTCGTGGGCGATCTGCTGGAGCAGCACCGTGATGCGAGGTCCCCAACGGGATGCGGCGTCGTCGTTGAGTGGGTAGATCGCGTGCGCCCTGACCGCCCTGATGGACCCCCAGCCCGGTCGGGTCGCGACCGTGTGGGCGGTGACGCCGCCATCCTTGGCCAGATGGTCGGTCAGAAAGATCAGCTGCGGACTCGCGGCGATCACCTGCTCCTGGCTGAGCGCGGGGAATCCCGAGGGGTCGGTGGTGATGTTGCGCATCCCGAGCGTGCCGAACAACTGGCCGATGAACGATCGTGACGATGCGGCGTAGAGCGAGGGGGGCGCGCTGATCTCGACGTACGTCAGCAATCCGTGGGCCCGCGTCCCGAGCGCGTGGCGGATTCCGGTGAGCTTGCCCTGCATGGACTGCACGAGGCGGGTGGCCTGCGCCCGATGGCATGTAACGATGCCGAGGTTGCGGATCTGCTGATAGGCCACGCGCAAACTGGCGGCGGTGGGTTGATACAGCACGCGTACGTGGACCGCGCGCAACTCCTCGATCACGTGGTTGGCGTCGTAGGAGATGACCACCAGGTCGGGGCGGTAGTCGCTGTAGATCGCCGTGCCGCTCGGCGAGTACGCGATGAGTCCCGACTTGCGCGGGGCGGTGGACGGAAAGTTGGAGTCGCTGTCGACGGCCACGACCTGGTGACCCGCGCCGATCGCAAACAGTGATTCCGTCGCGGTGGGCGAGATCGAGACGATGCGTCGCGGGCACGATGCCCCGGACGCGGTGGCGTGGCCGACGAGCGGCGCGGCGACGAGGACGGCCAGAACTGCGGCCGCTGCGACGCCCGCAAGTGCGGCGATGCGGCGGGAAATACGGTTGGTCACGTTCATCCTCCAGGGATGTGGAGGATGAAGGAAGCTCGAGAGCGGGGGGAAGCCTCCGCCGACAAGCAGCCCTTCACCCGAGGACTAACTGTCGGCACAGCGCAGGCGACCTGGCTTGTCCCCCTATACCCGGGGGCATCACAGTTGCGGGACAGCGCCGGAGTCGCACCGGCTTCGCTGGCATCTGTGCCACCCGGTGTGTGCCGGGCAGTGAGATGTCTACAGCCCGGTCCGAGCCCATGCAAGGCGGCCCATCACCGTGCGCCGACGCGGCTCCGCTCGGACCGTGAATCGTCGCCGAGAGCGACGCCTCCTTGGACGCCGACGTCGCGCCGTCGCTGGCGAACACCGCGACCCGCAGGATCCTGGCGGGGATCGGCGCCCCGCCGTGATACGCATGCGATCCCGTACGTTTGGGTATGGCGAGCGGTGTGCCCACCCGTCAGGATGGCCCGGCCATCCTTCTGGTGGAAAGATGGAGCACACACATGGATTCGCCCTCGCCATTCGACGATCACATCGCGCCTCCGACGGAGTTGCCGCGCTGGCCGGACCCGGTTCCGCCCCCCCCGCCGCGCCGCCCCCGGCGACGTCGATCCACGAGCCGGTTCGTGCGCAGTGCGCTCATCGGTGCCGCGGTTGTCGGTGTGATCGCCGTCGGTGCGAACTACGTCACCCACACGTCCCCCAAAGCACCGATCAACGTCACAACGGTGGTCCATCGCGTCAACCCCGCGATTGTCGACGTGAACTCGGATCTCGGCTTCAGCGAAGGCGGCGCGGCAGGGACGGGAATCGTGCTCACCGCGACGGGCGAGGTGCTGACCAACAACCACGTGGTCGCGGGCTCGACATCGGTCAAGGTCGTCGATGTCGGCAACGGGCGGACCTATACGGCCACGGTGGTCGGAACCGACCGCGCGGACGACGTGGCCGTGTTGCAGCTGCAGAATGCATCGGGACTGAGCACCGTCTCGGTCGGGGATTCCTCACGGGTCGCCGTCGGCGACTCGGTCGCCGCGTTCGGTAATGCCGGCGGCGTCGGCGGGACCCCGAGCGTGGCCTCTGGGCACGTCACCGGACTCGGTCAGTCGATCACCGCGTTCGACGATGTCACGCAGACCTCGGAGAATCTCGACGGGCTGATCCAGACCGACGCGGCGATCCAGCCCGGCGATTCGGGTGGTCCACTGGTCGATGCGGGCGGCAGCGTCATCGGCATGGACACCGCGGCCTCGGCGCGCGCGCGCGCCCGGTCGGGAGCGGCCACCGATGGATTCGCCATCCCGATCAACCGGGCCCTCCAGATCGCGAACCAGATCGAGCAGGGTACCTCGTCGGGGAACGTCCACGTCGGTCCGGTCGCGTTTCTCGGAGTCCAGATCGCGATCGACCAGAACGGCGGGTCGCCGGGCGTCGTGATCTCCGAGGTCATCGACGGCCAGCCGGCGCAGGCGCTCGGTATGCAGCCCACTGACGTGATTCTGTCCGTCGACGGCGTTGTCGTCAGCACACCGACGCAGCTGACAGCGGAAATGGGGCGTCTGCGCCCCGGTCAGACCGTGCAGCTCACCTGGATGGATACGAACGGGCACCACCACGGCTCATCGATCACGCTCGCATCGGGTCCGGCGGCGTGACCGCACCGCCCTACTCGAAGTAGAACAGCGTCGCGATGATCACATAGAGCGCGACGAGCGCCCAGCCCTCGAACGCGGCCGCCTCCCCATCACCGGTGATCTGCCAGATACTGATCGCGGTGAGCGCAAGTCCGCCGATGAGGATGCCGGAGACCGCAAAGGTCAGGTGGTCGGCGAACAGCAGCGAGACGAGCACCAGCAGCGGGTAAAGAAAGACGGCGATCTGGGAGATTGAGTTCTTGATCACCGACAGCGCGAGATCGAACTTGTGCTTGGCCGCCAGCTGGATCCCGACGACGTTCTCGACCGCGTTGCCCGCAATTGCGACGATCACCAGACCGACGAAGGCCTTCGACAGGTGCAGGGCCTGCACCGCCGGGTCGATCGCGGAGACGAACCACTCCGACACCAGTGCGGCGGCCGTCCCGGCGAGAACCAACAGTACGATCGCGGTCCGGAACGACACCGCTGCGGCCTCGGGATGGACGAGCTTGTCCGGAGGCGTGTGGATGCGCAGGTCATGGCGCAGGTAGGCGATCACCCAGGCGGCGTAGACGGCGAGGAGGCAGACAGCGCCAACGACGGAAATCGCCAGCTGATGATGGCTCGCCCGGTCGTTGGCGTACCCGGAGATTCCCAGCAGTGTGATGATGAAGACCGCCATCAGCATCAGCGTGGCGGTGTCATTCGGTAGCCGGTGGCTGAAGCGCATCACGCCGTCCGACGATGCGCGCGAGCCGACGATGATCGCAATCCCGAGAATCAGCAGTGCGTTGGAGAAGATCGACCCGAAGATCGACGTCTCGGCGACGACGGTCTGCCCGGCGCCGAGCGCGAACACCACCACGAAGAACTCGGGCAGGTTGCCGAGCGTCGACTGCAGGACCCCGGTGATCCCGGGACCGAACCGGGTTCCGACGACCTCGGTCGCGAAGCCGACGACCCAGGCAACGGCGCCGAGCGCCGCCCCGGAGACGACGAATCGCAGCACTCCCGGCGCGCCGGAGAATTCGGCCACCCCGGCTGCGAGCGTCAGTGCGGTCGCGAGCGCGAGGAGGATCCGTTCGCCGCGCGACATGCCGGCGAACGCGGTCACCGGTGGGCTCGGGCGGCGGTCGGAGCTGTCGCAGTCGTCGCAGTTGTGGTGATCGTCATCGCGGAGATGATCGTACCGATCGCCGTGGCGGGCATCGTCTGCGCATCGCCCCGCCGGCGCCGGCCCGGACGCTAGGCGTGGCGGCCGCGAATCGCGGCCAGAATCTGTCGCAGTTCGATCTCGATGTCGACGAACATCGAGCTGCCGACGTCCTCGAGGCGGCGTGGACGCGCGAGCGGGACGGTGACCTCGGCCACGACCCGGGCCGGGCGCGGCGACAGCACGTAGACGCGGTCCGACAGGAAGACGGCCTCGCGGATGTCGTGGGTGATCAGCAGGACCGACGCGCCGAACGTGCCCCAGACGCTCTCGAGCCATGTCTGCATGTCGGTGCGGGTGAGGGCGTCGAGCGCGCCGAACGGCTCGTCGAGGAGCATGACCGAGCGGTCCTGGACGACGGTCCGCAGCAGTGCCGCGCGCTGGCGCATCCCGCCCGAGAGTTCGAACGGATAGGCCCGGGTGAACTCGTCGAGCCCGAAGGTCTCCAAGAGCGGGGTGACCCGGGCGCGGGCGTCGCGGCGCGACACCCCCTGGACCTCAAGCCCAAGTGTCACGTTGTCGATCACCCGGCGCCAGGGCAGCAGCGCGTCGGTCTGCGGCATGACCGCGAACCGTTCGCTGCTGGCGCCGAGCGGTGCGCCGTCGACCAGGACGATGCCGGCGGCCGGTGCGGTCGTACCGGTCAAGATCGAGAAGATGGTGGACTTCCCGCAGCCCGACGGTCCGAGGATCGTCACCAACTCGCCCGCCGCGAGCTCGAGCGATACGCCGTCGAGCACCTTGACATCGCGATAGGCGTGGTGGACGGCCTCCAGCCGGAGCTTCGGCGTCCCGCCGTCGGTGCGACGGGGCGCGGTCGTCGGCTGCGAGGTCACCGGCGGTCCACCCTGCGCGATATCCGGTACCACGGGATCAGCAGGCGCTCGAGGAGGTACGTCGCCGCGAACAGCGTGATGGTCAGCAATGTCGTCACCAGAACTGCTGCGAAGACGAGATCCGTGCGGAACACATGGGTCTCCTGCTCGATGTAGATCCCCAGCCCCGAGCTGGCGCCGGCGTACTCGGCGAAGATTGCGACCACGATCGAGTAGGTGATCGCGATGCGGAGGCCGGCGAAAAAGAACGGCATCGCGGTCGGCAGGCGCGCGGAGCGGTATCGGCGCCAGCGACCGGCCCCCATCGACATCAGGAGGCGCTCGACATCGGGGTCGGTTGCCTGGTACCCCTCCAGGAGGGCCACCGTGATCGGGAAGAACGACAGCAGCGCCACCAGCAGCACCTTCGGCGTCAGTCCGAAGCCGAACCAAATGATCACCAGCGGCGCGATCGCGACCAGCGGCAGGGTCTGGGAGCCGATCAGCAGCGGCATCAGCGCGGTCCGCAGGATGCCGGAGGCGTCGATGAGCAGCGACAGGCCCAGTGCGAGAACGACGGCGACAAGAAACCCGAATGCCGTCTCCTCGAGCGTCGCGACGGTGTTGGTCCACAGCGCGTCGCGTGCGGCCCAGCCGGCGTCGACGACGCGCGCCGGAGAGGGGAGGATCTGGGGGCTCACCCCGCTGCGCATCGCGTAGATCTGCCAGGTCGCTATGGCGGCCGCGATGATCGCCAGCGCCGGCACCCAGCCGAACCGCCCGAGTGGCCGGGGGTCGGCGGTGGCGCCGGGCCTGCGGGCCGTGCTCATTTTGCGCCGGCCGGGAGGTAGGCGTTGGTGTAGTAGGTCGACCATTCGGGGCGCGTGGTCAGCTTGGCGCCGTTGGAGTTCGCCAGCGCGCCGGCGTCGAACAGCAGGTTGCCGTAGCCCGCCCACGTGTCGGTCGTCTCCGGCCCGGCCACCCCGGATGCATCGAGGTAGTAGTTCCGCGCCAACAGGTCGGCGCTTTCCTCGACCAGCGTCGTCTGGGATCCGAGCCCGTTGGGGTCGGCGGCGATCAGGATGCGGGCCGCCTGAGCCGGATGTGCGGCCGCGTACTCGTACCCCTGCTGCGTCGCGGCCAGGAATCGCCGAGCAACGTCGCCGTGACCGGACAGGAAGTGGTTGCTGGAGATCATGAGGGTGGAGTAGTTGTCCGGAAGGCCCAGTTGGGTCAGACCGAATCCGGACTTGAACGGCTTCCCGGCCAGGCGACCCTGGATGGCTTCCCAGGTCGTGTACGAGAGCGTGAAATCGGCTTTGCCCGTCCAGACTGCGTCATATGCCGACGTGTTGAGGTCGACGGTGGTGAATGATCCGGTGCCGCCGTCACGTCGGATGACGTACTTGAGCGTCGGGCCCTCATCCGGGGTGCCGAATCCGGCATACGTCTTACCGTCGAGATCCTTCGGCGAGTTGATCGCGGTGTTCGTCGCGCGGACCCCGACCTGCAAGGCGTCGTGTTGGAGGATCGCAAATACCGCGGTGACGTCTTCTCCGGCGGCGCGGGCGAAGATCGTGCCCGCCTCGTACGAGATCCCGAAATCGGCCTTACCGGCGGCGACGAGCGTCTCGGGGGCCGTCGTTCCGTACGGCAGGACGTGCAGGTTGATGCCGGCGTGTCGGTAGAGGCCGAGCGCGTTGGCGACGTAGATCCCGGTGTGATTGGTGTTCGGCACCCAGTCGAGCGCGACGGTGACGGTGGCCGGTGCGGGGGTCGTCGTCACTGCCGATCCCGCCGTCGATGCCGTGCCGCTCCCGGATCCGCCGCAGCCGGCGACGAGCGCGGTGACCGCGACGAGCGCCGCGGCGGCGGCCGCGCACACACCGCGACGGCGAGGTTGTGCCGGGCTCATCGCACGGCTCGGTGGCGGGCGGTCAGGCCGTCGATCGTCAGGCGCTCATCACCGCCGGACGTCTCGGCTACTTTGATGACGGTGACCACCTGGTCGGCACCGGCCGCCAACGACGCCTCGTGAGCCGCGCGCAGCACCGGCCAGACCTGGTCTGCGGTGCCCTCAATCGTCGTTCCGAGCGCGCCAACCTCGTAGCGGGCCCCGCTTGCCGCGATCGCCGCGATCGCGGCGTCAACGTGTGAGTAGGTGTCAGGTGGTGCCCCTGTCGGGGTGGGGAGCACCTGAATCTCGACGAGCATGTGCACCTTTCCGGGCAACACGACACGACGCGGGGATCACCCCGCGCGGTGTACGCGCTGTACCAGCCGTTGTGGCCACGCGACCGGACCCGTCCCGCTGGCCCGAATCGGTATGGGCGCATGTGCAACACCACCATGTGCACCGACTATGTTGCCAGTTCACTAGCGTTTTGTCGCCTGTCGGCGACGAAGGCGCGGGGAGCTCGGCGGCCGGGACATGCCGCGGATTGCGGAGGAACACCGTTGGCGGATGACACTCGTGCAGGCATGTATCGCGATTCGGCGCCGCCACGCCGACTCGGCGGAGGTCGTGGTGCGGCGGTCTGGGAAATTGCCACGCCCGGGGGCTTGTGGGCCGTCAAGGTTGCCGCGCACGAGCGCACGGACCGAGAGGCCCGCGCGCTCGACGCGGTCTCCGGCGCCGGTGTTGCCCCGCGCCTTGTCGCCTCGGGCGACGGCGTGGTGGTGACGGAGCGGATCGCCGGCGACGTCCGCCCCGCCACCCACTGGTCCGCCGCCGACGCCCGCGCGGTCGGTGCGCTGCTGCGGCGACTGCACGAGTCCGTCGCGCCGAACTTGTCCAGCGCCGACGCGGTCCCCGGCGCCTGGGCGGACCGCACCGCCGAGGTGGTGGCACGGGTCGATGACGCGGATCGCCCGTTGGCGGCACGGGCGATCGCGGCGCTGCCGGCTCCCGCGGGGGGTCGTGCGGTACTCCTGCACGGCGACCCCTGGAGCGGGAACGTCGTCTGGGGCGCCCGCGGCCCGCTGCTCGTCGATTGGGAGTTCGCGCGGGATGGCGAACCGGCCGAGGACTTGGCGTATCTGGCGGCGATGGACGCACTCCCGCCGCCGGCGCTCGACGACCTGCTCGCCGGGTATGGGGCCGACGCCACGACGGCAGCGCGCGCAACGGCCTGGCGGCCGTTCATGGCCTTGTGGATCGCCGGCTGGTACGCCGCGCTCGGCGATGCGGCCCGCAGCGCGCGCCTGAGGGCGCACGCTGCGCAGCTGGTTGCAGAGATGTCCGGGGCGGGACCCGGGGGAGCGTGAACCTAGGCGGGGCTGCCCGCGGTCGGCCAGGTGAGGTGGACAACAAGGTCCATTGAATGACCACTCCTCTTGAGGTCCACGACCACGTTGACTGGGTCGATCACCTCGATGCCGCCTTGCCACTCGTCGTAGGCGAGGTCAACCGAGCCCGCCGCGAACTGTTCGGCGAGGTCGCGCAGTTGCTGGGCTACGAGGTCGTGAGTCGCCGACTCCCGGACGTCGAACAGGTGGTGCGCCAAGAACGTCTCCTTGCGTACAGGTGCATTCGCTACCCAAATCGTACGCATGGCGTCGGCGAATCGGCGGATTCGAGGCGGGCGCATCGAACCCGGTCGTGGTTTGCTGTCGCAAAGCCGTTCTGCTCGCGCCCCAGGAAGACACCGCAATGGCCGACGTAATCGTCCCGTGGAGCCCCCGTTTGCAGGCCTATAACCCGTCTGAGGACGCCGAGCGTCCGCTGCGACGCGGCCTGGCATGGGACCTGCTGTTACATACGGGGTCGCTCGACGGGCCGGGTGTCGTGACGCTCGACCCTCCGACTGCCGACGTGGCGTCGTTGGAGCGGGTGCATGCCGGCGCCTACATCCGCGCCGTGCAGCGGTATTCGCACGACCCGCGGCGCGCGATGGAGTGGGAGGCCGGCCAGTGGGGGTTCGTTCCCGGCATGGACACCGTCGCCCGGGAAGGAATGCATGAGGCGGCCGCCGACGTGTGCGGTGCCGCGATTGCCGGTGCGCAGGCGGTCTGGGAGGGCCCGGGCCGCGCATTCTGCCCTGCGCCCGCGGGGCTCCACCACGCGATGGCGAACCGGGCGTCCGGATTCTGCATCTACAACGACTGCGCGCTGGCGGTACGCGAGCTACTCGACGCAGGCGCGCGCCGTGTCGCCTACGTCGATGTCGATGCCCATCACGGGGATGGAGTGCAGTGGATCTTCTACTCGGATCCCCGCGTCCTGTCGGTCTCCGTGCACGAGTTCGCCTATGGCTTCTTTCCCGGGACGGGCGGCCTCGATGAGACGGGCGCCGGCGAGGGGAAGGGAGCCACGCTCAATGTCCCGCTCCCGCCGTTTGCGGGTGACGCTCCGTACCTGGCGGCGGTGGGCGACGTGATCGTCCCGGCCGTCAGGGCGTTCGCTCCGGAGGCGCTCGTTGTCCACCTCGGCGCGGACGTCCATCACGCGGACCCGCTGGCGCATCTCCAAGTCACGATTTCCGCCCTCGAGGAGGTCTACGCCCGGCTCGTGGCGCTGGCGGACGAGGTCTGCGAGGGGCGCCTGCTGGCCATCGCCGGGGGCGGCTACAACCCGATGACTCTCGGCCGCCTCTGGGTGCTTCAGCTCGCCGCGCTGACCGGGCGTCCGGTGGCTGACGACCTCCCGGACGCCTGGCGGGACGCGGCGCGCCTCGCGCTGGGGGGCGAGCCTCCGGCGGGGGTCCGCGACGAGACCCCGGTCGAGGCGGATCCGGCACGTCGCCGCGTTGCCGATGCGGAGGGCCTTGAGGCTGTCGCGCAGGCGGCGGCGCGGATCCTGAAATAGGTTCGCCGCGGTACCGGGACGCCGCTGAGCGAGAATCGGTAGCCTCGTGGCGATCGTGATCTTCAACCATCAGGAGCACCAATGGCCCTCGACGCCGGAACCCAAGCGCCGGATTTCACCCTGACCGCCTCGGATGGATCGAGCGTCACGCTGTCTGATCTGCGCGGGACCCCCGTGTACCTGAACTTCTTCCCGGCGGCCTTCTCGGGCGTCTGCGGGCCCTACTTTGCAAAGATTGTCGAGGACCAGACGCCGTTCGAAGGCGCCCACGTCGTGGGTGTCAGCGTCGACAACAAGGCCAGCCTTGCGGCGTTCAAGCGGGAGCTCGGGGCAGACCACGTAACCTTTCTCGCCGACTTCCACCCGAAGGGTGAGGTGGCTCGCCTGTATGACGTGTGGCTCGACCAGGCCGGCATCGCCGGACGCGCGACCTTTGTGCTCGACGCCGACGGCGTCATCCGTGACGTCGACCAGGTGGTCCCGCTGGACACCCCTGATGTGGACCGGCTTATCGCGTCGCTGTCGGCCTGCAAGATCTGATGTTTCTGCTGATCACCCGCTACACGGTGCCGCCCGATCAAATGGTCGATCAGGCCGAGGCGCACCGCGCCTGGGCCCGCGGGCACATCGAGGCCGGCCACTTCATCGCCGCTGGCCCCGAGGTGCCGCTCCAGGGTGGTATCGCCGTCGCGGTCGGGGTGACGCGCGAGCAGTTGGCGGACTGGATCAAGGATGACCCGTACCACGTGCACGGGCTCGCCCAATATGACATTCGCGAGTACACGATCGCGGCGATCCGTCCGGGCGCCGAGGTGCTCCAGGGCTGAGCAGCCGCACGCCGCCGGGCGTCGCGGCCGGCTGTCATGCCGGGGCTCAGCGCAGTCGGAACAGGTTGGCCAGGGCGGGGTGGAGCACCGGCCACAGACTCCACTGCATCGGTCCGTGGTGCACGTAGAATCCCAGGTCGAAGTACACGTACATGAACGGCAGGCTCATCGCGAGCACGGTCGCTCCCCCCAGGACGACGTCGATCGCTCGACTCGGCGGCGCGCTGTGACGTGTATCGAGGGTCGTCTCGATGGAAAGGATCACGATCAGGCTCATTGCGTTGGCCAACAGGATGAGCCTCGACAAGTCCCACGCGAGAATCAGGGCCGACCACGGCGCCGCGATCGCAAGGATCAGCGCGACGCGCGCGGCTCGGTCCAGGAGCCGCCAGCGCCACACCAAGTACACGGTGATCGCCAGCAGCGCGGGCCAGCAAAAGTAGACGAGCGCAGCGGGCTCGGTCGGCCACCAGTAGAGCCGCTGCAACTGGTCCATGTGGTGCAGGGCGGACGGGAACGTTTGGCCGAATTCCCAGTGAAAGAGCGTCGCCTTGAATCCGGGCGTGCCCTGGACGTGCGCGGTGATCTGGTGCTGGACGGCGGTGCGGGAGCCGACGCGAGTGATCGCGATGGCGACGACCAGCGGCAGGCAGAGTGCGATCACCGTCTCCCACTGGCGGCGGGGTGGCACGCGGCGGCTGATCGCCGAGTAGCCGAACACCGCGACGGGGACCCACAGGTAGGCCGACAGTTCATGGACGAAGGGCGCCACGCACGCCACCGCCACCGCCGGCCAGAGCCAGCCGCGGGCCAGCAGTACGGCCGCAACGGCGGTGATCGCCAGCAGTAGGCCGTCGAGATAGCCGGTCGTGAAGATGAGCATCGAGAACAGTGACGACGCCACGATCGGCAGGGACAGCAGCACCAGCCGCACGGCGTTGCCGCGACTCGATGCGCGAGCCACGAGGATCGCCACCCACATCGCCAGTCCGCACAGCAGCCCGATGGCGACAGTGACCGTGATCGCAATCACCAGACCGGTCTGGGTGGCGTAGCTGGCGCTGCCGAACACGGCCTGGAAGATCGTCCCGACGAGGCCGCGGCGGATGAACCCGCTCCCATAGGTGACATCCCAGAACGGTCTACCCCAGGCGAGTACCGTGTGGTGGTACCCGCGGAGTCCGACAAGGAGTCCGATCGCGATGACCAGGGCGGCGCTCGCCGGCGCGTACCAGCGCGGAACCGGCGACGGTGGTCCGGTGGTGGCGGGCTGGTGATGTGGGGCGGGTGGCTGGGTGCTCATCGCGGTTGCGCCACGATAGCCCACGGGTCGCGTGGGGCCGGTGCGACCGTGGTGCGGCCGCAGCGTCGCGCTACCGGACGATCCAGATGAACTGAAGCGTTGCGTGAACCCCGCCGGCGCCCGAGACGCGGACCGTCACCCGGTACGTGCCGCGGTGCCCCGTGACCCGCCCGGTGATCAGGCCGGTGGCGGGGTCGAGCGCGGCGCCCGGCGGCAAGCCGGTCGCCGTGAACCGGACGCGATGCCCCCGGGAGTCGGTTGCACGCACCCTGACGCGCACGCGCGCACCCCGGCGTGAGCGGACGGGGGCGACATGGGTGATCGCGATCGGGTTCCGGATGGTCCATGTGAAGTGGATCGTGCCGTATCCACCAAGGGAGTCGGTGACGATGATCGTGACCCGCGCCGAGGTGGCCGTGCGCGGTGATCCGCTGATCAGGCCGGTCGTCGGATCGATGGTCAGGCCGACGGGAAGCCCAATCGCCCGGAACCGGAGGGTCGGTTGCACCGACGGTGTGATCCCACCGCCGGGCGCGGCGCCGGAATCGACGACGCGGACGGGGACGGGCGTGACCGGGCTGGCAAGGGTTCCGCGCTGCGCTCCCGGGTTGGCAATCGTGATGGTGCGATTGGCCAACACGTCATGGCTGAGGATGCAGCCGCCGCTGCCGTGGTTGGCGGCGTTGTCCCAGACACCCGAGACGGGGA
The DNA here is from genome assembly GCA_017882545.1 of Thermoleophilia bacterium. Taxonomy (GTDB): domain Bacteria; phylum Actinomycetota; class Thermoleophilia; order Miltoncostaeales; family Miltoncostaeaceae; genus CAITWD01. The sequence continues at coordinate 28,027 of JADGPG010000087.1, read as the reverse complement.
AGCTGCCGCGGGATGTGTCGAGGTTGGCGCCGCCGCCAGCGGACAGGGGGGCCCACGCACACAGGTCCGCGGCCTCGCCAAACCCCGTGTTGTACCAGCCGTAACCGAGATACGGATCCGTGAGCGTCTCGACGTATTCATGGCTGGCGATCACCGAGACGCCATCAAGCGTTCCCTGACTGCCGGCGTTGACGTAGTTGGCACCGCACGAATATCCGGCATCGGGGACATAGGGCATGTTGGTAAACAGCACCGACGACGCGTCCGAGGTCACGCCGTTGGCCCCGGTCGTGAAGTCGTGCCATCCGCAGAACGCGCTGGTCGGCGTATTGAACCCGTCTGGGGTGGTGCCGTGCGGCGACACGATCACGAATTGGACGCCAGAACTGGCGCCCGCGCGGTTGAAGTGCGCCGCGGCCCGCTCGGCCTCAGCGGCCAGTTGCGCCAGGGTTGCCGATGCGGGTGCCGACCCCTGGGCGTCTTCCCAGACGCCGGCGAGCGCGCCGCCGGCCGGGTACGCGATGTGCGTCGCACCGGCCGGGCACGACGTGGCGCCGACACGAACGGTGGCGACTGCACTCGATTGGCAGTACGCGGTGGCGATACCGCTCCAGGTCTCACCGTTGGTCCCCAGGCCGGCATAGAAGCGCTGGAGGACGGGGGCCATTGCCGCCGGGTCGCCGCCGAACGCGGCGTAGAGCGAGCCGTCGAGGGTCGCTGTGCCCTGGGCACCCCACTGGCTGCCCCAGAACACCAGATACACCCTCGGCGGGCCCGTGACCACGCCGGTGCCAGCGACACCGCCGTCGTAGCCGAGCAGCCCGGTCGCTGTCGCCGCCCCCGTGCCGACCGATCCGCCGGCGTTGCGCTGCTCGCCGTTGGACGCGGCGCCACCGGCCGCAGCCGTCGCCGTGCGGATCGGCATCAGGCCGTGGCCGAGACTCGGGTCCCCGGTGGCGGGAATGGGGGTCGCCCGGGCGAGGCCTGCGGTTACGAGCAGTGCCATCCCGACGACAGCGCTCGCGGCCGTCGTCCGGAGCCGCGCCCGGGCGGGTGTCGGGGAGAGGTTGCGGCTCGTGAGCGACACGGCAAGAGCCCTTCCACGTCCCAGGCGCGGAGGCGTGCTCGCGGCCTGGGGGGGGACCCGGGCGGACTGCGCGGATGCCCTGAACGTTCAGAGAGGCGGGAGACGACGTTTCCCATGAAGCTATGCGACCGGAGCCGGCCGTCAATGTCTCCTTCGTCGCATAAACAGCGGGACTTGAGCACTTTCGGGAGATTTCTTGGCGGTATCTCCCCGGCACGTCCGCGATGCCGCGCCGCCGGTACCCCTGCCCGTCTGGGTGGTCGCCCCCGCGGATGCCCGTCGAGGAGCGCGTAGCGGCCTGTCGTTAGCGCACGCGCCAGGTAAAGCGCATCGCCGTCCACGCGCCACCGTTGTCTGACGCCAAGATCCGTACGAGGTACGCGCCGCCATGCCCGATGACCGTGCCGGCGATCCGACCGGTCCCGGAGGCGATCCGCAGGCCGGGGGGCAAGCCTTTGGCGCGGTAGCGGAGATGACGGTGCGCGACGAGATCGCGGGCCCGCATCAGGACGGACACCGACCCAAAGCGCGCCGTGACCAGCGTCGCCGGACGCCAGAGGAGGATCGCAGGGGTGATGTGCCACGTCAGCGCCCGCGTGGTCGGCGGGCCGAACGTGTCGGTCGCGGTGACCCGCACGATGTAGGTGCCGGCGACGCCGGTCGGCCGTCCGCTAATACGCCCCGTACGTGGATCGATGCGCATGCCATGCGGGAGGCCGGTGGCGCTGAACACCAGGACCCGACCAGCCGGTCCGCTTGCGCGGAAGCCGAATGTGACCGAGAGCGACTGCCGCGAATTGATCCTGCGTGCCGGCGCGATCCGGACGACGGTCGAGGCCTGGGTGACGCAGGCGCTGCCGCGGTTGCTCCAGATGGACTGCACGGGAAACGTGCCCGTCGTCAGCGTGAGGTCCGTCATCGCGCCCTGGTGGCCGGGGAGAATCCACATGCATTCGTCGCCGGCCTCATCACCGGTGGCCCCATTCGACCACCCACCGCCGGGGAAGGGGTCCGTCAGCCATTCGGCGTATTCGTGACCTGCGACGATAGAGATGCCGTCACCGAACCCGCTCCAGCCGGGATGGACCGCACCCGACCCGCACGCGAAACCCGCGTCGGTGACGTACGGCATGTTGATGAACGCGACGTTCACCTCACCATGTGCGGAACCGGTGGTGTCGATCCCCTGGGACGTGTCGCGGGTGAAATCGTGCCAGGCGCAAAAGTTGTCGCCGGCGGACCCGGAGTTGAATCCGTCGGGCTGGGTGCCGGGCGCCGAGAGGATCACGTAGACCGCGTCTGCCGACAGGTCGCCGACGTGTACTGCGGCCGCCTGTGCCTCCTTTGCCAGGTCGGTCGCCGTCGGTCGTTGGCTCGGCAGTGCCGAGGCGTCCTGCAAAATCCCGGCGAGGGCGCCCGCGCCCGGGGAGCCTACCGGCGTCGTGCCGGCGGCACAGCCTGATGCGTTGATTGGTTCGCGCACGGTCGGGCCCGACTCGCAGTACTGCGTCACGACGCGACTCCACTGGTCGCCGTTCGTCCCGAGCCCCGAGAAGAACTGGGCCAGCCGCGGCACCTCATTCTGCGGATCGCCGGAGAAGCTGTGCCCGTCGCTTGATGTTCCCCAGCCCGGGCCCCAGACGACCAGGTAGACCTTCGGGGCGCCCGTCACCACACCGGTGACGCCGCCGCCGCCGCCGTACGTGAGCGTCCCGGTCGTCACCTGGGGACTCGTCCCGCCGGCCTGTATCAGCGGTATTGCGGATCCCGTCCCGCGCCGAAGGACGGGCCCCCAGTGATGGGCCACTCGCGTCGCAGCATGTGCCGCAGGCGCCCAAAACGCCAACAACCCGGCGACAAGCAGGGCGCCGGGCGGTATTCGGGACCATCGGTGAATCTGTGTCGGGGTACGTCGTGCGAACATCGTGACGCGGGAGTCCTTGCAAGGTGGGCAGGCGGGCGTGCGCAACAGTGTGGCGGGTTGGCGCGTTGCCGTGAACCCGCCGTACGGCCAGTCGCAACGCGGGTGCCGGGTCCTGGCCATTGCAACGGGGGCGTCCCCGGGAACCGGCCGTCATGCGGCAATGGACCAATCGATCTCCGTGACGAATTCGAACGACACGATCGGCATCCGTCCGCGCATCGTCGAGAAGACCTCTCCGCTCCCGGCCGGACGCATCGAGGAGAACACGAGGGTCGGGGTGTGTTCGACCGGGTTTCGGCGGACGCCGGCGCCCCCGGCGCGTCGCGGCCTCCGCGCTCGTCGAAGATCGTGCGCGCGCGGACCGATGACGATCGGTGATCGCCCGCTGTGCTGCGTTAGGGGAACGTGGAGGGCGTCGTCGCCGGCACGGGGGAAGTGCCTCGCGGACGGGACTCGCGGTCCCACGAGGGTCACCCGGGTGCGCGGTCCACCCAGGTCGACGAGGGCCACAGCGCCTTGGATGCCGATGAACGGGTGCGACGCGCTTGCGTGCACGATGCGCTCCGTGGCTGCGTACGTCGCCGGTTCCCAACGCGGAAGCGACCCGCCGATGCGACGCCCGCGAGCGCACGCCCAGCGAGCGCGGCGTCAGGCGGACGTGCCTGGTCCATTGTGAGTCGATCATTGCCGTACCGCCCGCCGGCGACGGTACGGGCCGGCCGGACTGGTGATGACATCGCCCCCGATCGGGGCGATGTCCGGTTGCGCGGCGTCGCCGCTGTGCCCCGTTCCGTCGAGACCCGCCCACGAGTGGGGCGGACCGCAACGAGGTCCTCCATCGTGGGGAGCCAGCTTTCGTTGCTGCAGGCGACCGTGCCCGGCCGAACGAACGGACCGATCACTACCGGCCCGGTGCCGCCGCCGGTGGTCGCGTGGGTGGCGTCGTACAGCGGGTCGGTCTGTGCCGTGTGCCCCCGACGGCGACGCCGCTGACGGATCGGGTTGTCGTGATGGGCAGGCCGCCGCTGTCGACGAGTGTGACCGCACCGGTCACGGCGACGTCCGTCGGCGACGGCGATGTCGCCGTCGTGGGCCCGTGGAGACGGCGCCGACTGCGACTGCACCGAGTCCGGGGCCGATCGACAGTGCCACGGCGCCAGCGAACGGACCGAGCCGTCTGACGCGGCCAGCGAACGGAACGTGTACACGAAATGCTCCTTCCGGACCGTCGGTCACCGGAGACGGGTCCGGGCCCCCTGTGACGGATACGAACCTCTGCCGTGAGGCATCCGTAAACGCCATGCGTCAGCCCGTGGAGCAGGTGCGGGCCGTTTCGCGGCGCCGGCCGGACCGTCGACGACAATGGGCGGATGCCCTTGCGCATCCATCTGGCGTCCCAGGCGACGGCACTCGTCGCTCCCCTGACCGAACTGCTGCGCACCCCAGGCGAGGACCCGTTCGCCGCCGAGGTGATCGGCGTGCCGACCCGCGGAGTCGAGCGATGGCTCTCGCAGGAGCTGGCCCAGCGGCTCGGGGCGCGATCGGGGCGGCGCGACGGGGTGACGGCACGGGTCGAATTCCGCTTCCCGGGATGGATCGTCAAGCGTGCGCTCGCGTCGCCGGGCGAAGATCCGGAGCGTGATCCGTGGCGCCCGGACGCATCGGTGTGGGCGCTGGTCGACCTCTTGGAGCGGGAGGGCGACCGGCCCGAGCTCGCCGTGCTCGCAGAGCACATCGGGTCGGGGCATATGTCGCATCCCACCGATCTGCGCCGCGCCCGTCGGTACCGGACGTTGCGACACGTCGCGGACCTCTTCGATCGCTACGCGATGTACCGGCCCGACATGGTCGCGGCGTGGGCCGTGGGACGGTCCGACGACGGTGACGGCCGGCAGCTTCCGCAGGAGCTCGCCTGGCAGCCGTACCTGTGGCGCCTGCTTCGCGACCGGATCGCGCGTCCGGGATTGGCCGAACGCCTCGAGCACGAGTGCCAACGCATCACCGATCATCCCGACGCGGTCGAGCTGCCGGCGCGGCTGGCCCTCGTGGGCGTGTCGCGATTGCCGCCGACCTACCTGCGCGTCCTCGAGGCGATCGGCCACCGCCGGACGGTCGACATGTTCATTCTGCACCCCTCGGCTCGCCTCTGGGACGCCGTAGCCGTCGCCGGTCGGCCGCCGCGCGGCACGCGCCGCGCCGACGACACCTCCGGTGCCCTCGTCAGCAACCCGCTGTTGTCGTCATGGGGCCGGGATGCGCGTGAGCTGCAGATTGCGATCGGACGCGAGGTTGACCATCTGCCCGACCCGCGACCGGACCGGCGCGGGCTGCTGCTGGGCCGTCTCCAGGGCGACATTCGCGCCAATCGTGCGCCGGCCGCCGCACCGCCGCATGTCCTGTCGCCCGACGACCGGTCGGTCCAGATCCATTCGTGCCACGGGCGCACCCGCCAAGTCGAGGTGCTCCGCGACGCGCTGATGCACCTGTTCGTCGGCGACCCGACGCTCGAACCGCGGGACGTGGTGATCCTGAGCCCGGACATCGAGGGCTTTGCGCCGCTGATTGAAGCCGCCTTCGGGCCTGGCCCGGCGTGGGATCCGGATCTGGTCGGGGCGTTCCCGGGGCCCGGGCTGCGCGTCGAGATCGCCGACAGGACACTTCGCGAGGGCAACCCCGTGATCGCGGTCGTCGACCGGGTTATGGCGGTTGCCGACGAGCGGGCGACCCTGACCCAGGTGTTGGAACTGGCGGCGCTGGAACCCGTCCGCCGCCGGTTCGCGTTCGACGACACTGACCTCGCGCGGATGGAGCAGCTGTCCGTTGACGCCGGCGTACGGTGGGGCCTTGGTGCGGCCGATCGCGAGCGGTTTGGACTCGGAGTGCTGTCGGCGAACAGTTGGCGAAGCGGCATCGACAGGATGCTGTTGGGCATCGCCCTGGGGGAACTCGACGACTGCGTGATCGCTGACGTCACGCCGCTGGACGGACTTGACACGGGGTCGATCGACCTGGTCGGGCGGCTGGCCGAGTTCATCGACCGGCTGACCGTCGTGACGGAGCGTCTGCGCACCCCGCAATCGATCGCTGCCTGGGCCGACGCGATCTCCGACACGGCCGATCTGCTGACCGATGTCGATGCCGAGCACGCCTGGCAGCGCTTCCAGCTCACGGATCTCCTCGGAGACATTGTCGTCGCCGCAGGCGACGTTGCGATCGACGTGACGCCTGCCGAAATGCGAGGGATCGTCCAGCTCGGACTCGGCGCGAGTGGGGCATCGGCGCGGTATCGCACCGGGCGCATCACCGCGTCGAGCATGGTGCCGCTGCGCGGCGTCCCGCACCGGGTGGTGTGTCTGCTTGGGCTCGACGACCGTGACTTTCCACGGGCCCCCGGCCGTGACGGCGACGACATCACCCTGCGGGATCCCCGCGTCGGCGACCGAGACCCCCGTGGCGATGACGTCCAGCAGTTGCTTGACGCGGTGCTGGCCGCGTCCGACGCGGTGCTGATCACGTACTCCGGCCGCGACGAGCGGACCAACAGTGAGCGCGCACCGTCAGTGCCCGTCGCGGAGCTGATTGATGTCCTCGGCCGCACGGTCGACGGGGTACTGGACCGACGGGTCTGCATCACCCATCCGCTGCAGCCGTTCGACCCGGAGAACTTCCAGCGTGGAGCTCTCGTCGATGGAACGGTGTGGGGATTCGATCCCACCGCGGCCGACGGCGCGCGCGCACTGGTCGCCACGGACCGGCGGCCCGCCGTCTTTCTGCGGCATCCCATAGCTGTCCCGGCTGATGAGACCGTTGACCTCGCGGCGCTCGTGCGCTTCGTCGAGCATCCGATCCGCGAGTTCCTGCGGGCGAGGCTCGGTCTCGCGTTACGAGACATCGGCGATGAGCTCCCGGACGGGATCCCGGTCGACCTCGACCCGTGGGGCCGCTGGTCGGTCGGTGACCGAATGCTGCGCGCGGTCCGTCGGGGCGTCGACCGCGGGCGGTGGGTCGCGGGGGAACGGGCCCGGGGCATGCTCCCACCGGGTGAACTCGGGCTGCGCGCATTGGAGGCCGTCGCACCGTCCGTCGACGAGATCGCGATTGAGGCGCGGGCGCTCCAGGGTGCCCGGCAGCCGCGGGCGGTTGCCGTGGACGTGCGCATGGACACCGGCCGCCGCCTCGTCGGCACCGTGCCAGAGGTCTTCGACGAACTTATTCTGCTGGCGTCGTACTCCCGCCTCGGGCCCCGACTTCGGCTGCGGGCCTGGGTCTACTTCTTGGCACTGACGGCCGCGGACTCCGGCATCGGATTCCGTTCGATCGTCGTCGGACGCAATCCCACGGCGAACCGTGCCAGAAACGGGACGGCGTCGGTCGATCCGCTCGATGCGTCGATCGCACGCGGTGCCCTTGATCGGCTGATTGAGCTGTACGACGAGGGCATGCGCTTGGTTCCCACGATCTACCCGCGGACCTCGGCAGCGTGGGCGGCCGGCACGGTGTCGTCGGCCAGCAAGGGGACCCGCGCACTGACCGCCGAGTGGGAGCGGCAATTCGGATCCGATGTTCCCGGAGAGAATGAGGACCCGTCCCACGTGCTGGTGCTGGGCGGGCGACTTTCATTCGACGAACTCTGGGAACGCCACGGGGACGCGCTTCGGACCGCGGCGAGCCGGCTGTGGGGCGACCTGTTGGCGGTCGAGGAGTGCTCGGCGTGACGACCACGCCGCCGCCGGTGTTCTCGATCCGCGATCCGCTGCCCGACGCCGTGACGGTGCTCGAGGCGAGCGCGGGAACAGGGAAGACGTATGCGATCACGGCGCTCGCCGTCCGCTACCTGGCCGACGGGCTCCGGCCCGACCAGCTGTTGGTAATGACCTTCACCAACGCGGCCACCGGCGAGCTACGGGAGCGCCTGCGGTCGGCGCTGGTGGCGGCCCGGGATGCGCTCGAGGCCGACGACGACGACAACGTTGATGATGTGGTTGCGTGCCTGCGGGAGGGCGATGCGGCCCGGATCGGGGCGCGACTGGACGCGCTGCGCGCCGCGGTTGCGAACTTCGACGCCGTGACCGTGGCCACGACCCACAGCTTCTGTCACCAGGTCCTGCGCGGGCTCGGCGTTGCCGCGGACGTCGACCCCGGTGCCGTCTTTGTCGACGATCTCGAGCTCCTGGTCGATCAAGTCGTCGACGACCTCTATCTCCGGGATTACGGGCCGGTCGGCAGCGTGCCGCCGTTCGACCATGCGACCGCGCGGCGGGTCGGCCGGAAGGCAGCGCTGAACGACCCCTTTGCGGATCTTGGTGCCCATCCGCCCCACCCGCACACCGAGGCCGACTGTCGGATCGCCTTCGCGTTCGAGGTACGTGCGGAAGTCGATCGGCGGAAGCGGCAGTCGGGGGTGATGACCTACGACGACCTCCAGGGCCGGCTGCGCGACGTCCTGATCACCCCGGACCGGGGCGGTGTCGTCGCCGCCCGTCTGCGTGAGCGCTTCGGGGTCGTGCTGATCGACGAGTTTCAGGACACCGACCCGGTCCAATACCAAATCGTCGACCTGGCGTTCGTCAAGACGGGCGCGACCGTGGTGATGATCGGCGATCCTAAGCAGGCGATCTACGGCTTCCGGGGGGCCGATATCGAGGCCTATCTGACCGCGGCCCACGCGGCGACCGACCGGCGCAGCATGAATGTCAGCTGGCGTTCGGATGCCGGCATTCTGCGCGGCTGTGATGCGCTGTTCCGCCACGCCAGGCTGGGTCATCGGGAGATCGCCTATCGGGCATTGGAGGCGACGGCCGATCCCGTGCAGCTCCGCCCTGCTGGTCTGCCCGACGGAGCGCCGGTCCGAGTGCGCATTCTCCACCGCGACGACCTTCCGGCGGCTGACCTGACCAGAGGCAAAGCGCCGACGATACTGGCGCCACGAGCTCGACAGATCGTCGCGAACGACCTTGCATCCGACATCGTGCGCCTGCTCACGTCGAACGCCGACGTGGAGCCGAAGCACATCGCGGTGCTGGTCCGCAAACGCAGCCACAGTACCCTGGTCCGGAACGCGCTACGGGCGGCGGGCGTGCCCGCCGTCATCAACCGAGTCGGCAGCGTATTCGACACCGCCGTCGCGGCCGAATGGCTGCGCCTCCTTGAGGCCGTCGAGCGCCCCAGCTCACGCCCGGGGGTGACGGCGGCGGCGCTGACCGCGTTCTGCGGGTGGGATGCGGATGCAGTCGCGGCCGCAGACGATCGCACCTGGGAACTTCTGCACGAGACGATCGCGGGATGGGGGGTCGTGCTTCGACGCCACGGCATCGCCGCCATGTTGAGCGTGATCTCCTCGGGCGAGGACCTTCCGGCGCGCGTCCTCGCCCGTCCCGACGGCGAGCGTGAGCTGACCGACCTGCGCCATGTCGGCGAACTGCTCCACGCCGCTGCGGTCGAGCTCGACGCCGGAGGGCTGGCGAGCTGGCTGGCCGAACAGATCCGCACGGCCGCCGGCGACTCCGACAGCGATGAGCGCAGCCGGCGTCTCGACTCCGACGCCGACGCGGTCCAGGTCGTGACGGTCCATGCGGCCAAAGGCCTGGAATTCCCGGTCGTGTACTGCCCGTACCTGTGGGAGGAAGGGTGGATTCCCCAACAGGGCCATGCGGATGCGTTTCCGGTGTTTCATACGGCTTCCGGAGCACGGCGCCTGGTCGTCGGCGGCCCGAGCGGGCCGGGGTACGACGATGACTGGCGTCGCTCCCGCGACGAGCAACGCGGAGAAGAGCTACGGCTGCTGTACGTCGCGATGACCCGCGCGCGTCATCAGCTGGTGATCTGGTGGGCTGCCACCCGCGACGCCGCCCAGTCGCCGCTCGGGCGCCTGCTGTTCGCGCAGGAGGCCGACGGTTCGATCGGAACAACCGGGCACGGCCCGCCGCCGCCGGACGATGCCGCGACCGCGCACCTCGTCCGCTTCGCCCAGCATGCACCGGGCGCGATCGGGGTTGAGCGCGCACCGACACGCGGCGGCGGCCGGTTGGCCCCTGCCCCGACGAGCGCCGCGTCCCTGGAGACCGACGTGCTTGATCGCGACCTCGACACCGCGTGGCGCAGGACCTCCTACAGCGGCATCACCGCGGCGGCCCGGGATCGCGCCGGGGTCGCCGACGATGACCGCCGCGGTGGCAGCGGCGATGACGACGAGTCCGGGATTGGTGGTCCGGATGTCCCCGATGCCGGTTTTGCCGACCGGCCGTTGGCCCTCGGGGGCATGCCGGCGGGTGCGGCGGTGGGCTCGCTGATCCACGAGGTTCTCGAGGGAACCGACTTCGCTGCCCCCGATCTCACGTTGGCGCTGCGCCACGAGCTCGAGCGGCAGCTCCCGCGCCACCGGATCGATGTCGGCGATCCCGGTCATGTCGCGGCCGGGCTTGCGAGCAGCCTTGCGACGCCGCTGGGTGGTCCGTTTGGTGCGTTTACGCTGGCAGGGCTCGGGCGGGCTGACCGCATCGACGAGATGGCATTCGAGCTGCCGCTTGCCGGGGGTGACCGGCCCGCGGGCGGGCTGGCGGTGCGACGGTTGGCCGAGGTCCTGGCGGCCGGTGTGTCCGCCGCTGATCCCATGGCCGGATACGCCGAACGGCTGGCACGGTCACCCGTCGGCGGGATCGCGCTGCGCGGATTCCTGAACGGCTTCATGGATGTCGTCGTCCGCCTTCCGGACGGCGGTTACGCGGTGATCGACTACAAGACGAATCGCCTCGGACCCACGGCACGGACCCCCTCGGCGTGGGACTACCGACCCGATGCGATCGTGTCGGCAATGCATGAGGCCGACTACCCGTTACAGGCGCTGTTCTACCTGATCGCGCTGCACCGGTTCTTGCGCTGGCGGGTCCCGGGGTACGACGCCGATCGTGACCTCCGCGGGGCGGGCTACGTCTTTCTGCGTGGCATGACGGGTGCCGGAACCCCGGTCTGGGACGGCGGTCGCTGCGGGATCTGGGCGTGGCGCCCACCGGCCGGACTGGTGCCGTCACTCAGCGATGCCTTGGATGAGGTGCGGCCGTGACCCGGGACTCCTCCGGAGCCGATCGGGCCCTGCGTGCCGATGGCCTGCTCGGCGCGTTTAACGACGCCGGGGTGCTCCACGCCGGCGACGTGCAGCTGGCGGTGCGCCTCGGCGCGCTGTTCGGCGAGGCCGACCCCGCGGTCCTGCTAGCGACTGCGCTGGCGGCGCGCGCGCCGCGGATGGGGCACGTGTGCATCGATCTCGTCGACATCGCCGCGACGGTGTCGGTCGACTCCGACGCGGCCGTCGACGTCGCCGCACTGCCGTGGCCGGAGGCGGCGGCGTGGCGTGCGTCGATGGCGGCGAGCCCGCTCGCCGCCGTGCCGGCGTCGCCGGTGCCGGCGCGACCGGTGATCGTCGACGGCGCTCGCATGTACCTGCGCCGCTGCTATGCCGACGAGCTCGCGGTGGCCGAGGCCGTCGCCACTCGCGTCGCGGCGGGTAGCCCGACGGTCGACGCCGCGGCGCTTGACGGCGGCCTGCTGCGTCTGTTCGGCCCCACGGGAGACCCGCTCCAGCAGGAGGGCGCGCGCATCGCGGTGACGGGGCGCCTTACGGTCATCTGCGGTGGTCCGGGCACAGGAAAGACGACGACGGTCGCCGCCGTCCTGGCGCTGCTGTGCGAGCAGGCCGAGGTCCTTGGCGCACCCGTTCCGCGGATTGCGGTCAGCGCTCCGACGGGCAAGGCGGCCGAGCGCCTCGGCGAGTCGATCGCCGCCCAATCCGCCGTGCTTGCTGTCCGCGACGGCGTCCGCGACACGCTCGCCGGCCTGGAAGGGGTGACCCTCCATCGCCTGCTCGGCGTCCGGCCGACCGGCGTGTCGTACGACAGTGACGCGCCCCTGCCGCACGACGTCGTCGTCGTCGACGAGGCGTCGATGGTCTCGCTCGCGCTCATGGCCCGCCTGGTGGCAGCGCTGCGGGACGACGCCCGTCTTATCCTCGTCGGCGACGCCGCGCAGCTCGCCTCCGTTGAGGCCGGCGCCGTGCTCGGCGACATCGTCGGACCGGCCGCCGCGGCTCCGGCGCCGGGGGCCCTCGGCGGGCGGATCGCGGTCCTGCGGACAGCGCACCGGTTCGGGCCCGGGATCGGGGCGCTGGCGGATGCGGTCCGCGCGGGCGCCGAGGACGAGGTGATCGATCGCCTGGGTGGGGGCGACGGGCACGTCGCGTGGACTACGGCGGGGGAGGCCGCGCGCAGCGACGGGATTGTCGCGGACGTCGTGGTTGCTGCGGGCCGCCGGGTCCACGAGGCCGCTGCGGCCGGGGATGCCGTCGCGGCGTTGGCGGCGAGTGGCGACGTCCGGGTGCTGTGCGCTCACCGTCGTGGGCCCGGCGGCGTGGAGGTGTGGAACGCGATCTCCGAGTCGTGGCTCCGGGACGCGATCGACGGGTATGCGCTGTACCGCGAGTGGTACATCGGCCGGCCGGTTCTTGTCACCGAGAACGATTACGCAACGGGCCTGTTCAACGGCGACTCCGGCGTCGTCGTCGTCGGTGACGGCGGTCGGGTCGAGGTCGCGTTCGCGCGGGCAGGCGGCGTCGTGACCGTCGGCGCATCGCGCCTGGGCGCCGCGGAAACGGTCCATGCCATGACGATCCACAAGAGCCAAGGAAGCCAGGTCCAGGCGGCGGTCGTCGTCGTGCCGGACTCCGCCTCGCAGCTGCTGACGCGCGAGCTTCTGTATACGGCGATCACGCGGGCGCGGGAGCGCCTGATCCTGGTCGGCTCCGAGGATGCGATCCGAGCTGCCGTGCGCCGTCCGATCGCGCGGGCCTCAGGGCTGCGCGATCGGCTGTGGGGCGTTGTCTAGGCGTCGACCCCGGGGGGCGGTGACAGTTCGGGTCGCAGGCGTCGGACCGTGGCCGACCCGACGGCCCGGTACCGGGCGGGGTCGCACGTCAGCACGATCACCTGGGCATCACGGCCAGCGGCCGCGAAGGCCGCGCCGAGCCGCTCCAGACGGTCATGGTCGCTCCAACCCAGGGCGTCGTCGATGATGACGGGCACGCCATCGCGGCCGTCGCCGGCCACGATTCCGGCGCACGCCAGCAGGGAGAGCACGCAGAGTTGTTCGCGGGCGCCGCTGGAGAGCTGCCCGAACGGAACGGTGCGGTCGTCGAGCGTCCGGCTGGCGATCGTCAGGGTCGTGTGGTGGATCTCGACCGCGAACGACGGTCCGTAGACGATTCGCCCGAGCCGCTCGATCTCCGCGCGGTACGGAGCGACGTATGAGCGCTGCGCGGCGTCCCGATGCGCCTCGAGCCGGGACCACAGCAGCTCGACGGTCGCCGCCGCGCGCTCGACGCGCTCGTGCTCGGAGGCCAGCCGTGCCCAGCGGGCCTCAAGGTCCTCACGGCGGTCGTGCAGTCCCTCGTCCCCACGGATGACCAGTTCGGTTCGGATGGCTACAAGCTCCTGCTGGAGCACGTTCGCCTCCGCGGTCAGGCGTACCGCGTGTCCTTCGAGGTTCGTGCGGCGTGCCTCGACGGAGTCCGGATCCAGATCCGCAAGCGCGGCCGTGGCATCGGCGAGCGCCGCGGTGGCAGCAAGTTCGGCCTCCCGGGCGCCGACGGTGACCCGGTCAAGGGCGTCGTCGTCACACTCTGCCCTGGCGAGTTCGAGCGCGTCGGTCGCGCTGCGGTGGAGCGCGACCGCCACCTGATGCGCGGTCTGGGTCTCGGTCAGCGCCCGCTGGACCTCCTCGCGATGCGCGCTGGCGGCGTCGTATGCCCTGCTGGCGTCGTCGTCCGCGGTGCCGGCGGCTCCCGCGACGATCTCGGCGCGATCCATGCGCGCCTTGGCAGCGTCGACCTCCGGAGCGGGCTCGGGCAGCCCGTGGCGCACCACGTAGGCACGCAGGTATTCCTCGTCGTCGGCGACCTCCTGCTCAAGCCGTTCGACGGTGAGGTCACGCAGGCTTTCCTCGATCAGCCGGCGGGCCTCGGCCTGCTGGGCGAGCGCGTCGCGCCGGGCCTGCGCCGCGATGCGGCACTCGGCGATCGTCGCCCGGTCCGGCAGCCCGGAGTCGACCAGCAGCGATTCAAAGTCGTGCTCGGCGGCATTGAGCGCGTCGCGTAGCGAGCGCTCGGGCGCTCCGCCCGTCACGGTGACCCGCGCCAGGTCGCCGATGCCAACGATCAGCGTCCCGTCGACGCGCGCCTCGATCACCTCGCCGGCATCCAGGTGCCGGGGGTCGTCACCGACGATGATCGTCGCGTCGCGGAGCGCGGTTACGGAAATTCCTGCCGACGCTGCCGAGAGCCGCGCGCGCGCCGCCGTCACGGCGCTCGCCGCCGCCTCGAGCGTGGCCAGGAGTTCGGCATCCAGACGGTTGCCGGCGATCACCTCAGCCGTCGTCGCGAGCGTGTGCTGTCCCGTCCGGACCCGGGCCAAGCGCTCGCCCCAGAGATCGCGGCTGACCAGGCGGCGCGCGTACTCGTGGTCGTCGCGCGCGGTGCGCAGGGCGGCAGTCGCCGCGATGCGTGCCGTCCGGGCGGTCTCCCGTGCCGTCGCCGCCCCCGCCAGTGCGGCCTCGGCCGCGTCGGCGCCCGGACGGAGCGCATCGACACGGCCGGTCGACGCCGCCGCCCGATCCGCGGCTTCGGTCTCCGCCCGCCGCAGGTCGCCGCGCGCGAGGACGCGGCGCTCGGCCTCTGTCGCCGCCGCGATGGCGCTATCGTGGCGCACGGTCACCTCGGCAACGGTGCGGCGGGCCTCCTGGACCGCCTGCCACGCGATCGTCTCGGCGCCGAGGAGCCGCTCGGCGGTCGCGCGTTCCTCGTCCAGGCGGCTGCGCTCTGCGGTCAGCGACCGGAACCGCTCGGCGAGGTCGTCGAGTTCGCGGATCCGCTGGGAGACGGCGTCCGCGTCACGGCGGAGTCCGTCGACGGCCGCCCCGCGCTGGCTTCTGTCGGCGGTCGCTTTGCCCCCGGGGGTGAAATAGCGGGCGCGCTCCTGCCGGACGCGATCGATGAGTCCGGCATCCGCCTGTGCAGCCGGGGATTGCCCGGACGCGGCGGCATCGAGGGCCGTCGCGAGGCTGAGCGAGTCGCCGACCGCGGCCTGGGAAATGTCGACCCCCTGGAGATAGTGCAGCGCCGAGAACAGCTGCTGGTCGAGCGTCTCGTCGAGGATCGCCCTCAGGCGTTCGTGAGCCTCGCGCCCGGTCAGTTCCTCGGCGCGGGGCGCCAGAACCCTCAGGTGCGTCATGGGCGAGCGCAGCCAGCGTTTCTCAATGATCAGGTGATAGTCGCCGGTCGTCATCTCCGCCTCGACCCATGGTCCGGCGTCGCGATGGACGGGTTTGGCATCACGGATCTCGGCACGCGATGACGAGTCCAGGTGCTCGAGCAGGAGCCTGAGTCCCTCGCCCAGGCTCGTCTTGCCGACCTCGTTGGGGCCTTCGACGATGGTGACCCCGTCCGGGGCGAAGGTGACCTCGCGGTCGGCCACGCCTTTGAAGTCGCGCAGCCGGATGCGCAGGATCTTCATCCGCCACTCCGGGACAGTCGGTAGAGCAGTGACAGGGCGTCCTGTGCGGTCTCACCGTCGGGTCCGCCGGCCGCGGCGATGAGCTTGAGGTCGTCGACCGCCGCGGCCAGGAAGCCGGTCGCGCCCATCTCGGCCAAGTCCGCGTCGTCGGGCACGACGACGAGATCGGTCCGGCGGTCCCAGACCTCAAGACCGGCGAATACGTCCGCATAGGCATCCAGAACCGCGTCGAGCCGGAGCTTGGCGGCGAGCGAAACGGCCCCGGTGAAGCTCAGCTTGACGACGCAGCGCCGCTTGTCCGGACGCGCGGCGAGCCAGGCCTCGAGCGCCCCGACATCGACGTCGTCCGACAGATCGACCGCCGACCGCACGAACGTCCAGTCCCCGACCGGCACCGGGGTGACGGTCACCGAGCCCTCGTCGAGTTCCACGAGGAGCGCCGTGTTGGGCGCGTCCTCCGCGTAGTCGGTCACCAGGGGCGTGCCCGGGTACCAGACGCGTCCGCTCGTCCCGACATCGGTCATCGAGTGCCGGTCCCCGAGCGCGACGTACTGCACGCTGCCCGCCGCAATGGCCCGCTCGATGATGTCGAGTCCGATCAGCGAGGGGTCATTGGGGTCTGGGCTCCCGCGGTCCACCGCGCCGTGTCCGACCACGATCCGCGGTACCCCGGCGGGTCGGAGGTCCGCCACGACGGCACCGACGAGATCCGTCAGCGGGCGCTTTGATGGCCATGCCGCACCGATCACCTCGGCCGCCCCGTCGGCGATCGGGACGGGGGTGGCGTCCCGCAACACCGTGACCCGGGAGGGGCACCGGGAGACAAACGCGGCCGCGTCCCAGACCGATCCGGCACCGAGCAGGGGGTCGTGGTTTCCGGGCAGCAGGAGCACCGGAACCGTGAAGTCCGCCAGCGCATCCAGGGCGCGGGCGACGACCTGGCGGTCCACGAGATTGCTCTCGAAGATGTCACCGGCGACGACGACGGCGTCGCAGGACGCGTCGGCGGCGATCACGGCCATGCGCCGGATCGCCTCGAGCCGCGCCTCGGAATAGCGGCTCTGCGCTTCCGGGGCGAGAAAGTGTCGTGTCATGCCGATCTGCCAGTCGGCAGAATGCAGGAGGCGAACCACGATCGCCTCTAGATGGACACGTGCGTCATCGGCCCGATACTAGCGCCGACCCTCGCTGTCACCGGGCGCGGTGCCGTCCGTCGACACGTGATCACGCCTGAGTACGCTACGCTGCAGCGCGAGGGCGGCATTTCCGCCGATTCCCTCGGGAGACATGTCGTCATCATGCCGCGAGTGCGGGGAAGGCGGAGTCCTCCCCACTCGATCGAGCCCACTGGGCCGGCAAGGAAATGAATTGACGAAAACGACGTTCGCCGAACTCGGCGTGAGTTCGGCGGTCTGCGATGCCTTGGCCAAGAACGGCATTCACGCCCCGTTCGAAGTCCAAGAGCTGATGATCCGCGAGGCCATCGCGGGAACGGACCTGCTGGTGCGGGCTCCGACCGGCTCAGGAAAGACCTTCGCCTTCGGGCTCCCGACCATCGAGCGCGTCAGCGGCCTGCGCCGAGGGCGCGGTCCACGGGCACTCGTGTTGGCGCCGACGCGCGAACTTGCGGTGCAGATCACCGACGAACTCGCGGATGCGGCCCAGGCGGCCGGACTGCGGATCGCCAGCTGCTATGGCGGCGTACCGATCCCGCGCCAGGCCCAAAAGGCGGCGCGCGCGGACATCGTGGTGGCCACGCCCGGACGCCTCAATGACCTGATCGAGCGCAAGCTCCTGTCATTGGGCGACGTGGAGATCCTCATTCTCGACGAGGCCGACCGGATGCTCGACATGGGCTTCGCCCCGCAGGTCGACCGCATCGTCGCCCGGCTCACCGACGACCGCCAAACGCTCCTGCTGTCGGCGACATTGGAGGGCGAGGTCGCCGATCTGGCGCGCAAGCTGACGCGTGACCCGGTCAAGCTGCGGCTTGGCACCGAGCCGCTGGTGACCGGCGTGGCCCACCGCTTCGCGGTGACCCAGGGCGAGGCACGTATGGCGATGCTCGTCGACGAGCTCACCACCGAGCCAGGGCTGGTGTTGGTGTTCACCCGCACCAAGCGCGGTGCGGACCGCCTGGCGACAAACCTCGGGCGCCACGGGATGGATGCCGTGGCCATGCACGGTGACCTGTCCCAGTCCCAGCGCGAGCGCGCGCTCGGGCGCATCCGTAAGGGGCAGTGCCGCGTGCTGGTCGCGACCGATGTTGCCGCGCGCGGCATCGACCTCGAGGACGTTGCGCTGGTCGTCAACTACGACCCGCCGAACGACCAGTCCGACTACACCCACCGCGTCGGCCGGACCGCGCGTGCCGGACGGACGGGGCACGCGCTGACGCTCGTGCCACCCGCAGACGCACCGAAGGTCAGCCGCATGGCGGTGTCCCTCGGTCTCGACGCCGAATGGGCGGCGACCGGTCTGCCGGTCGGCCAGGCGAAGGTGCTCTACGCATCCAAGCGTCGTGGCGGGCACTTCTCGTCGAAGGCGACCGGAGGTCCGAATGGGGCCCAGCCGCTGCACCGCACGGCACCGCGCGGGCGAATCAAGCGCGGCTCGCGCCAGACGTCCTCCTGAGTGCTGCGATGCTCGCGGGACCGGCGTGCCGGTCCCGCGAGCATCGCGAGTACTACGCCGCCGCCGCTCGCCGCTCGGCGTGACCGATGAGTTCTGCGAGCAGTTCCCGTGCCTGCGCACGGTGCTCGTCCGACAGCGGTGCCGTCGTTGCGAATGCCTCCCGGGCATGTCCCAGGGTCACGTCGCCCTCCACGACCCGCGCGCCGCATGCCCCGAGGACCTTGCGAAGCTCGGCCTGGGCCCAGACCGCGCCGTAGGCGCCTGTGCTCGACCCGATGACCGCCACCGGGACGAACCGGAGCGCGCCGGCACCGGCGGGCCGCGACGCCCAGTCGATGGCGTTCTTGAGCTGCCCCGGAATCGAGAAGTTGTACTCCGGAGTGGCGAACAGGACCGCGTCGGCGCCCGCCAGCTCACGCCGTAGGCGGCCGACCGGCTCCGGGACGGGCTCGAGGTCGATGTCCTCGTCGTATGGCGGCACGTCCCGCAACCCGTCATAGAGTCGGAACTCGATACCGTCCGGAAGCTCCGTGGCGACCTCCCTCAGGAGCTTCGTGTTGAACGAATCCTGGCGGAGGCTGCCGGAGATGCCGAGGACGATCATCTGATTAGACCTTGGCCAGCTCGAGGCTCGCGACGAGCTTCACGTCGTGACCCAGGACGAGGCCGCCGGTCGGGAGGGTGGCATTCCAGACCATGTTGAAATCACGGCGGTCGATCGTTCCCTCGAGCGTCAGCCCGAGGAGTTCCGCGCCCTCGAAACCGGTCGACGGGCCGGCGATCTCCCCGTGCAGGGTGACGTCCTTGGTAATGCCCTTTGCGGTCAACTCGCCGCGCACCACGACGTGGTCCCCGTCACGCGTGATGTCCGATGAGGTAAAGGTGACCTCGGGGTACTGCTCGGCGTCAAAGAAGTCCGGCGACAGCAGGTGGCCCGTCAGGTTGTCCTCGGCCGTCTCGACGCTCCCGACGCGGGCCGCGGCGGTGAGGGATGCGGTCCCGTCCGCGTTGCCGACGAGTGTTGTATCAAAGTCCTTGAGCTTGCCGTGGTAGGTCGCGACGACCATGTGACGGGCGGAGAAATCAAACGTGCTGTGGACCTTGTCACTGGTCCAGGTACCTACCGGAATGGAATTGCTCATAGTCACGGGGCTCCCTTTGGGATATAGTTGAGTACGCAAAGAGAATATCGAGCAATGATTGAGTAATCAAGTTTTGACCGACCACGTTCCCAACGCGCTGACCGCCTTCGTGCGCCTGTCCAACGCTCACGCGGCGATGGAACGCGCCTTCAACCAGGAGCTTCAGGCCTCCGGCAGTATCACGGTGACCGACTTTGAGGTGCTGCGGCGGCTCGCCGACGCCTCCGAGGGTCGCATGCGCCGAATCGACCTGGCGCATGCGGTGGGCGTGACGCCGTCCGGGATAACGCGCCTGTTGGAGGGGCTAGAGCAGTCCGGGCTGGTCGGCAAGCACCGCTGCACGAGCGACCATCGCGTGACGTATGCCGTGATCACCGACAGCGGACGCGACGTGCTCCGTGCGACCGCCCAGACGCACCTGGCGGGTCTGGTGGCGCTGTTTGGCGAGCGCTTCTCGGGCGCCGAACTGGATCAGCTCGTGTCGCTTCTCGGTCGACTTCCCGGCGCTGACGACGGGGCCGCATGCCCCGCCGTCACGAGCGTCCCGGTGACGACGACGACCTAGTGCACCGCGGCCGCCGGCCGGGTCAACCGGACGCGCCGGGGTACCCCGCGGGCGGCGTCTGGATACCCGTGGCGCCCAATTGTCCGGGGGCCCGGCCCGAGCCGGTGGCACCTGCGGACCGCGGCGCACCGTATCCGCGCGATCGGCTCGGGAATCGCGCCGTGCCGGTCGTCCCGGAGGGCGGCGCCCCCGGAGCTCCGCCGGACCCGCCACCCGAGCCCGTCCCAACGGATGCAGGCCCTCAGACGACCCTGCCCCGGCGCCGATGAGTGCCATCAGCATCACCGGGACGGCGACCGCGATGCGGACCAGGTGGGTCGGCTGTGCGAGTCGCGGCGGTGAACCGGTGTGATCGGCGAGTGTCGAGATGGTTGCCATGGGGCCGAGTCTCCGGCAGGCTCCTAGGCGATTGCCACGACCCGCCATAGCACGCCGTGAAGCATCCTCGGATCGGAGCCCCCATGTCACAGGGATGTACGCAATCGTCCGGGACGGCTCCGCGCGGGGCACGCCGCCGCCGGGTACGGCTTGCGGTGGCGGTGGCCGCGACCATCGCCGCCGCGACGGCCGCCGGCCCGGCGACCGTCGCCGATGGCGCCGGATCGACCTCAAAGCCGCCGGTCGTGCTGACGCTGTCGCACGTCCACAACTTTCGTACGAGCACGCGCTGGGTCACCTATCGGCGGGGCGCGCGGATACTGCCGACGATGATTGTGACGCCCAAGGTCTCCGCGGGCGTCGTCGTCCCGGTCATGGAGTTCGCCCACGGTTGGCATAGCAACCCGCGCGTCTACGCGGCCATGCTGCGCGGCTGGGCGTCGGCCGGGTTTCTGGTGATCGCGCCGACGAGCCCCGGGATGGCGCGCGGACCCGGCCTCCTGCCGCAGGGGGCCGCCAGCATGCGCCAGGCCGGAGACCTCCCGGTGGTGCTCACTGATGTGCTTGCCAGTCGCCTGCGTGTGGTGCCCGACCGGGCTCGGATCGCCCTCGCCGGCCATAGCGACGGCGGGTGCACTGTCGCCGACATGGCCTTCAATCGCCGCTACCGTGACAACCGGATCGATGCCTACCTGATCTTCTCGGGCGGTCGCACGCCCGTCAACAGCGGTCGGGCATTCGTGCATGCAAACCCGAAGCCGGTGTTCATCTCCGATTCCTACGCCGACCAATTCGGCGATTTTCCGAGCTCTGGCAGCTTCTACCGCCAGGCGCGACCACCAAAGATCATGGTCGGCATCGGGCGCGGCGAGACGCATCTGCCGCCATGGTCGGTGTCGACGCTGTTCCACCAGCGCCTGTGGAATGCCACCGTCGACTTCTCAAGCTGGGCGTTCAGCGGGCATGGGGCCGCGCTTGAGGCGATGTTGGGCGACCTGCGGGTCCGCGGGTTCGGGGTCAACCTCACAACGTGATCGCGTCGGTCAGTCGGGGTCCGGCGTTCCCCGTTTCGCCTTGGTGGCCGCCCGGCGGCGTTTGCCGGACAGGCGGCGCTCGACGGCCGCTCGCGAGGGGCGCGTCGCCCGACGTGACGGCGGCGCGGGAGCGAGCGCCTGAGCGACACGAGCGGTCAGGCGGGCAAGCACGCGCTCACGGTTGTGCTCACGTAGGCGTTCGGTGCCGGACCGCAGCCGTAGCGGGCGGTCGCTGAGCCCAAGCCCCCGCACCAGCCGCCGCACCACCGGTTCCGGGAGTCCAACGAGCGCGTCGGTGGTCACCTCCAGCCGGGCTTCGGTGGCGACGTGGTCGCGCCGCTGGCCGCCCGGTCCACCCGAGCGAGAGTACGTCCAGTTTCCGCGTGTGGCGATGTGGCCGGCGACGTCGGCCGGACTGAGGCCTGGGCGGGCCATCGGTCGGGCTCAGGCGCGCCGGAACGGGGCGACAAGCGCGATGTCGCGCGCAAAATCTGCGATCTCGCAGCCGTTGCCCCGGCCGGTCGTGTAGCTCACCTGGCGGTCACCGACGTGCCCGTCGACGGTCAGCACCTGCGGCCCGCCGTAGATCATCGTGCACGCGGAGTCAGCGGGATGGGGCGTGAATGCGTCGGGCGTGGCGATCAACTTGGCGCATGCGACACCGTGGGGCGCACTCGGACAGGTGACCCTCCACGTTTGAACGGGCCCGGTACCGCCAGACTGATTGAGCGTGACCTGAAGCTCGGCCGATGTCGTCGTCGACGAGGATGACGACGATCCGCAACCACTGGCGACCAGCGCGACGCCGACCGCGGCGACGACCGCAAGCGTCGCGCGGGACCATCGGGGTGAGCGGCGGCCGTCATTCATCGCGCGCTCCGGTCAGTGCCCGACGCAGCTGGGCGGCGCCGTCGTGTTCGTGGAACTGTCGGTGGCGTCGGGGCAGGTGGTGTGGGACCAGACAACCCCCGATAGCTGGGCGCCTGCCAGCGTCGCGCCGGTGAGATTGGCGCCGGTAAGGTTGGCGAACGTCAGGCGCGCTCGCGCCAGGCGTGTTCCGACCAGCCGTGCGTGGGCGAGGTTTGCGGCGCGGAGATCGGTCCCGGCAAGGTTGCGCCCCGACAGGTTGCGCCCCGTCAAATTGCGGGCCGGGCACGCGCCATGCGCGGCGAGCACGCACGGGACCGGGTGTGTCACAAGTACCACGCCGATCGCCCGTGAGGTGCCGTAGGCGTTGGCGGTGATGACCCGGTATCCGCGGACCGTCAGGCCTGGGACAAGCCCGGCGACGGTGATCCGCAGCGGCCTTTGGTGCCATGCCTGCACGCGGCGGGAGGCGATCGCCTGCCCGTTCGGGCCGATGATCAGGACCGTCGTTCGTGCCTGTGATGCCCGCAGGGAGACCGTGATCACGGCGTTGGAGTGGCCCGCCGCGGTTTGGTGGGCGCGCAGGATCGGGACGGTGCCGATCCCGGTCGTGCGCAGAATCCAGCCCAGGTGCGCCGGAATGCTCTGGAACGCGTTCGGTGCGGCGTCGCAGCCGGCGTCCGAACCGAAGTCGGTGATGCCGACAAGCCGGTCCGTCCACGGACCGCCACTGCCCGGCACGGTGAGCGGCCCGCCGGAGTCACCGTTGCAGACCGACGGGTACTGGCGGGTCTGGGTCGGATCGGGGCCGCCCGCACAGATCTCCGTCGCCGTGTCGTACACCGACGGTTCGGACTGCGAGCAGTACGTTTGCGGCCAGACCATCGTCGATGCTTCCTGAGGGAAGTTGGGCGTGGTCGTTGCGTTGTCGCTGGTCAGCCCCCAACCGGCAATGCGTGCCGGCACGCTTTGGGTGGGGTCCGGACTCGTCGACGCGAGCTCGACGGTCTGGCGGGTGGTCGGTGCGGGAAGCTCGATGAGCGCCAGATCACCCGTGCTGGTCACAGGGTGATATCCCGGGAACGAGACGATGCGCACGGGTATCAGCCAGCTGCGGCGGCTGAGCAGGGGTCCGACACCGATGGCGATGCGCATGCTTGCGGCAGAGAACACCGCCCCGGTGGAGGACGTGACGCAATGCCGTGCGGTGAGGATCCACCGCGCGCCCACGAGCTCTCCGGTGCAGAGACCTTCCGTGCTGATCACCGATGCCAGGTACGGCCACGTGGCGGCGCGTGCATCATGGCCGCCGATGATCAGCGGCGTGACCCCGCCCGGCCCGGGCTGCTGGATGATGTTGCGTGAGGGTGAGGTCCCCGCGGCGGTGGCGACACCGACGCCGGCCGTCGCCGAGGCGAGGGCGGCGACAAACACGGTAGCGACAAGACCTCGGATTCCCATCGGGACGGCTCCATCGGGGTTGGTGGCGCCGCGACCGACACGGCGGTCACCTCGGCAGCACGGTCCCGTAACAATAGGGCCGGTGGGCGGCCAGATGGCGCGATGTGGGTGCATCGCAGCGGTGGATTACATCAGAGTTGCTTGGTCTGATGCAGATAGGCGACAAGGCCCTTGTCGATTGCACCGGCGATCAAACTTACGCGCCCCAGAAAAGCGGAGTCGAGGTCTGCCGCACCGCACTCGATGAGCACCCGCGCCCGTGTATTGACGCGGTAGTAGCCGTAGAAGAACTGCATGCGGACGTTGCCGCGCGCGCCGGGTTCGACACCCCGGAACCGCCCGCGGGCGCCGTTGGCGCGGGTATGGATCGGACCGAACGTGGCGGCGAGGTCGCGCGCGAGCCGCAGGGAGCTCTGCTGGACAGCCGTCGTGACCGCGGTCGCCTTGCGGTGGGGTGCCGAGTTGGGGTAGGGCACGGGACGGGCGGTGCCCGAGCCCTCACCTTGGTAGTAGTTCTCGCCGCGACCGCGCTGGTGAACTGCGTACCCGATCCCCGCGCTCCCGCCGGCGGCATCGAAGTGCAGGCTGATGAAGACGGCGCCTCGGGCTCCCCAGGGGGTGACTTTCGCCGGCGTCTGACGCACGATCACCCCGGACGCCCGAAGACGCGCCGACAGCGCCCGGGCGAGTCGCACGTTGAATGCGACCTCGGTTCCGAACGGCCCGCCGCTGGCGCCCGTCTGGGCGGTATACCCCGGCTCGCCGGGGGGCTGGTGACCGGCTTGGATGTAGACGATCGGACGCAGGCGGGCCGACGTCAACGAGCGCGGCGTCGCTGTTGGTGTCGTGGGGACCAGAGCGGGGCGGTGGGTCCCCGCGGACGCGAGTACCGCGGCGCCGACGATTCCCGCAGTCACGACAGCGGCGCCGACAAGCAGCAGTCGGCGTGGTGCGGTGCGCCCGGGGGAGCGGCTGGAGTCGTGCGGTGGAATAGCGTCCCGATCGTCGCGGTGTCTGAAGGCTAGGCGGCCCGCCCGACGTCCGCCAGCGTCGGCGTCGGCGTGGGACCTGGGGATCGCGCTACTCTGGATCTCATTGTCCCGCCCGAAGGAGATCCATCGATGAGCGCACCCGAACCGGAAGCCGGTCATTCCGACGGTCCTGACGAGGCGGCCGAGGGCCAGTGCGGCTGCGGCCACGGCCACAAGCATGACGACGAACACGGCTCGTGTGGGCACGGCCGCAAGCATCACCACGAGCACTGCTCGTGTCATCACGGTCATGGCGGGGGCTGCCATCACGGCTGCCGGTGCGGTTGCCACGGCGGGAGCCACCGGTCGGGCCGGGGATGCCCGTGCAAGGGCGGGGCACTTCTCGCAGTCATCGCGATTGTCATCGTGATCGTGGGCGTGCTGGCCGCGCCGCGCGGGCGCTGCTCGTAGGCCGAGCGTCGCGAGCGTGACCCGCCGCCGCGGCCGCGGCGGCGGGTCACTGTCTGCCGGGGTGCCCTCGCGGTGGGTGTCGCGATCATGCACGCGCCCCGTTCTGGTACGTTGGCCCCGAAAACCCCTGTGATTGCAGGGGGATATTTGGCGTCAATGGGTGTCGCGCCGTCGTGGTGTGGCGCCCGGCCGTCGCCGAACCGGGAGGCCCCGTGAGACCGACACACCTTGCACTCGCCGTAGTTGCCGTCGGCGCAACTGTTGCGATGACCGCCTGCGGCAGCAGTTCGTCCTCGTCGTCGAGCTCGTCGAGCACTGTCGCATCGAGCACCACCACGAGCGGATCGTCCGCCGGAACTTCGACCGGCGCCTCGAGTGGAGGAACGGCGTCAACCTCGGCATGCCCGACCGCCGCACAGGTGACGGCTGCGCTCGGATCGAGCTTCACACTGACGAAGACCCTGACGCCCGATTCATCGAGCATCGAGTGCTCGTATTCGGCAAGCGGTCGGGGTGGGGTATTGCTGACGTATTCAGTGGCGCCGAGTGGCTCCGAGAGCGCCGTGAGGTCGCGGCTGCAAGCGCTGTCCGGCGGCCTGGGCAACGGCGGCGGGAAGGCGGTATCCGGGATCGGCGATGCGGCCTATTCCGGGTCGACGACGTTCGGGAGCGTCGACGCGAAGGCGATCTACGCGATCAAGGGCACGAAAACGGTCTTGCTGGTGGCGAGCGCGCCATTGAGCAAGGTCGAGTCGTACGCGTCGTCTCTGCTCGGCTAGGCACGACTGCCGGGGGGGTCAGGGTGTCCCCCGGTTACGCCGCGATCAGGAGGAACGCGCAGACCGCTCCGGCCAGCAGGACGAAGACCATCGCCGCGCCCGCGAGCGACAGGATCGTCCTGCGGCGCGATTCCGCCGGAATCGCGGTCCGCGATGCCAGGCAGACGATGATCCCGATCGACGCGCCGATGGCCGGGACCAGGAGGATCGGCACGTATGCCCAGAGCGGCGCGGCGACGGTCACTGCGGCGACAAGCCCGAAGACCGCGAGGAAGACGGATGCTGCGAACGGAATGAACGGCACCGGAGGCTCCTCGCGTCGGCCGTGGCTGCCCAACGGTGCAGGGGCCCGCGTCCCATGTCAAGCAGCTGTGCGGCCGTTGATCCGCGGTCAGACGCGGTGCGCGTGCTCCGCGGCCACGGGGTGGCGACGCGTGCTGCGAGACCCCGCGCCCGTGAATCCGGGGCGGCCGCCAGTGGTGGCGTGGGCCGTCGCGCAGACGGGGCGACGCGGAGCGCGAGCGGCGGGCCCCAACAGGTTGAAGGGCCCGCCCCCCCAGCGCAGCAGGTCGCCCAGGAGGGCGGTTCAGCTCATGCCGAAACGTTGGCGGGTGTCGACGAGGTGGCACCCGTCGACGGTGCCCCCCCCGGATCGCCTCGGACCCGCATCCCGCAAACGCCGCAGGCGGGGAGAGCGAACGGCCTGCGCGACGGCGAAAGGCCTGGGATTGCGTTTTTGGCCTCTCTTTCGCCGCATCGATTGAGATGATGTGGAGAAGGCATCTGGTCACCACGTTTTGTGACATTTGACACGAGTGCAAAAATGTGTTTTGTGCGTGCGCTGGGGATCGCATCGACCCCGGTGATGTATCGACGCACGAACTGGAGGTGACACACCCTCTGGAGGTGCACCAACGCAACGCATGGATGAGCATCGAGGCTCGTCGCGCGTTGGGACAAGGAGGTCCCTGCCGTGCTATTCAAAACTCGAATGCGCCCTCGCTCGTCGTCGTACTCAAGACCTCGGGCTCGGAGGGTCGGGCTGGTTGTCGTTGCGGGAGCCGCGGCATTGGCGGTACCCGTCGTCGCCGCGCTCTCGGCGCAGGCGCCAGTTGGCCTCGGGACGGCCGAAAGCTTTGCCGTCCTGGCCGGCTCGACGGTGACAAACACCGGTGCGTCAACGATCAACGGCAACCTCGGACTGAGTCCCGGCACCGCGGTCACGGGCTTTCCGCCCGGCAAGGTGAACGGGACGATCCATAAGGCCGACGGCGTGGCTGGCAACGCCAAGAGCGACCTCACCGTCGCCTACGTCGATGCCGCTGGGCGAACGCCACCCCTCGCGGTCTCTGGCGACCTCGGTGGACTTACCGTGACGGGCGGGGTCTACAAGTCCAAGTCGTCGCTTGGGCTGACCGGCGTTCTTACTCTCGACGCCCAAGGAGATCCAAACACCGTCTTTGTGTTCCAGGCTGGATCGACGCTGACCACGGCGTCTGGGAGCCGCGTGAGGCTCATCAACGGAGCCCACGCCTGCAACGTCTACTGGCAGGTGGGGAGCTCCGCGACGCTCGGCACGACAACAGCGTTCGCCGGCAACATTCTCGCCCTGACATCGATCTCGGTAAATCGCGGCGTCGTGCTGTCGGGGCGGGCCCTGGCGCGCAACGGTGCGGTCACACTGATTGACGACAGAATCACCGCCGCGCATTGTGCACCGGGCGGGACCGGTGGGGGCGGAGGCGGAACGGGTGGCGGCGGGGGAACCGGGAGCGCTCGGCCCACGGGCACTGCGGTCATGACGACGATTCCTGCGCGGGTCGCTCGGCAGGTCGCACGGTTCGGTACGAGCGTTTGCGTCAAGGGCAACTTCCGCGTTGCCGTCCGAGGCCTCCGGATTCGACGTGTCGTGTTCTCGGTCGGTGGTCGCGTGATCGCTCGTCGCGGTCGGGCGCCGTTCACCGCGCTGGTCAAGCCGACTCCGGGGATTCGCACCGTTGTCGCTCGCGTCACCTTTACGAACAGCGTACCGCCTGCATCGCTTGCGTTTCGCTTTCGGGCGTGCGCTAGGGCGGTCGTCTCGCCGGGCGGGTTCACCGGATAGTGATCGCCCGTCACCAGCACGGACGAGCGACGGCAAACGCCGTCGTCGTCCGTGTG
>JADGPG010000086.1 GCA_017882545.1 Thermoleophilia bacterium | reverse complement strand
TCGAACATCGAGAGCATGATCACTTTGAGGTCCGGATGGGACTTCTGGAGCGCCTGCAGGGTGGCAAGGCCGTCGCCCTTGGGCATCCGCATGTCGAGGATTACGACGTCCGGGCGGACCCGCGGCACGAGCGCGACGAGGTCTTCGCCGGTCATCGCCTCGCCGACCACCTTGATGTCGGGGGCGGTCTCCAGCGCGCGCTTGATCCCGTCGAGCATCAGGCGATGATCATCGGCGATCGCGACGCGCATCGGCTGCCTGCCCAGAGGGGCACTGTCGTCGGGCGCGGTGGTAGTCATGTCGATGCTATCGGTCTGGATCGGTCGGGCCTTGACGATTGGGGACACCAGAGCGCTGCCGGGATCGACGGCCGAGGCAGATACGTGCCCGGTGCGCGCGTGGAATGTTCGTCCGGACGGAGTGCGAGGGGTGATCTTTTCCTGCATTTCGCGGGGAGGGCATACGCCCGGATGCGTCCGGGATTGCAGATGGAACGGTGTGCGGCACCGCCCACCCACGCGGGCGTCGTGTGACCAAATCTCAACCGGAATCCATTCCCGTCGAACACCTGTCGGTAGCGCTGGTCCGCGTGTGCGTCATGCGGCGGACCTCATCCATGGAAGCGGCGCGAACCGCGGCGCAACTCCCCAGTTCGGGCAGCTTACGACCTAGACGTTCGGATAGCCAGGACTCCCGCGGCCCCCGGCGCACGAGGGTCCGTGGCCACCGCGTTCGTGGCCGGGCAGGCCGCGGCGGCGGCTAGTCGACTTCGGCGGACAGCCAGGAGGTCGGCGTGCGTCGCGCCGGGACGCGCTGCTTGAGTGTGCGCACGATTTCGGCGGCCGGCGTCGCCTTGTTCAGGAATGCCGATGCGCCGCCGGCCAGTACCGATCCGATGCCGTCTGCGTCATCGGTCATCGACAGCATCACGATCTCGATGCCCGGGAACTGGCTCTTGAGTGCAAGCGTTGCCTCGAGTCCGTCGATGCCCGGCATCGACAGGTCCATCAGGACCACGTGCGGCTCGGCCCGCTCGGCGAGCTCGACGACCATGTCGCCGCGGTCCGCTTCGCCGACCACCAGAATGCCGTCATCGCGCTCGAGGAGTGCGCGAAGTACGGCTCGGAAACGGGGATTGTCGTCCACGAGCATTACGCGAATCGGAAAGTTGGTCGGCATCCACGTCCCTTAGGGGCCCGGCCGCATCACGGCGGGCATCTGACGTACATAACGCTACGCAGCCCACGCCGTCGTGACTGCTATACGGCAGTCAAGTCTTTGGCCGTTGCGGGTCCGGATCCTGCCCCGTCGGCCCCTCCCCGAGAGAGCGGTACTATTGAGGAGGATGACCGAGCCCATGCCACAGGCGAACCCCGTCGACGCCGAAGGCCTGCTGGGCATCGTCGGGTGCGAGATCCCGTCCGGCGGGGCGCCGACAGCCCTGTCGGAGTTGTGCCGGGCGCTCGGCGAGGCCGTCAGTGCCGATGCGGTTGGCCTCGTCGTCGGGTCCGTCGACACGCCGGAGATCCGGGGCAACTGGTCACGGGCAGCCCTGGGGCCCGCGCGCGTCGCTGAGCACGCCGCGGCGGCGTTGGCGGCTGCAGGCGACGCGATGGCGACGGCCGGGCCCGGGGTCCTGATCGCCGCGTTGCCGGGCGAGGGTGCGTTGGTCGCGGTCGGCGTCGCCGGCGATCCCGCCGCGCCGGGGGTCCAACTGGCGCTCCGGATCGCCGCCGACCGCGCCGGCGCCGCGCTGGCGTTCGCGCGCGTGCGCGCCGATCTCGACCACACCCTGGCGCGGATCCTCGAGTCGGATGAGCGACTGGTCGGGCGCATCGGATTGGACATCCATGACGGTCCCACCCAGCACCTGTCGGTCGGTCTGCTCGAGGTCCAGCTGCTGCAGGCCCAGCTCGGGGATGCCGTGGCGACGGGCGTCGTCTTACCCGAGGGCCTCGAGGCGTCGGTCGAGCGGATCTACGAGACGCTCGGCGGAGCGCTCACGGAGATGCGCGAGCTGATCGGCTATCTGCGTCCCGTGAGGTTCCAGGGCCGCCGGCTCAACGAGATCCTCGACGACGTCGTCACGACCTTTGAGGCCCGCAGCGGCATCGAGGTGCACTACGAAACCGACGGCGAGTTCGTGGTTGACGGGGTGTCGGTGACCCAGCGCATCACGTTCTACCGTGTCCTGCAGGAGGCGCTGTCGAACGCGCAGCGGCACGGCCAGGCGAGCGCGGTGCTGGTCGAGCTCGGCGAAGACGAGACCGGGACGCGGTTGACCGTCGTCGACAACGGGACCGGCTTCGATCCGGTCGCCTTCACCCAACCCGTGCTCGGGTCGTCGATCGCCCGCTACGGGCTGCAGGGGATGCGCGATCGCACCACAATGCTCGGGGGAACCTTCGAGATGATCAGCGCACCCGGCGAGGGGTGCACCTTGCGCGTGTTCCTGCCGCGCTGGAGTGCCCCGGACGCGGCCCAGGACACTGAGGCCTGACGTGGTGAAGGTCAAGATCTGTGGCCTGACGGAGCCGCGCCAGGCGGATGCGTGTGTGGAGGCCGGGGCCTGGGCGGTGGGCGTGGTGCTGGCGCCGGAAAGCCCGCGCTACCTCGGCATTGCTCGTGCGGCGGAGGTGCTCGCCGACGTCCCCGACCATGTCGCCCGCGTCGGCGTGTTCGTGGACGCCGGCGTGGCCGAACTCGAGCGCGCCGCCGATCGCATCGGGCTCACCCACCTGCAGCTCCACGGCGCCGCCGACGTCGCCGGAGCCCGTCGGGCGACCGGGCTCCCGGTCATCCTGGGCGTGCCGTTCACCGGTGCCGAGGCGATCAGGCAGGCCGGTGAGAGCGCGGCCGACCTGGTGCTCTTCGACGCGGCGGTTCCCGGGTTGCACGGCGGAACCGGGATTCGGTTGGACTGGTCCGCCCTTGCGGCGCATCGACCGGACTACCCGTTCGGGCTTGCCGGCGGCCTGCGACCGGATAACGTTGCGCAGGCGATCCGGATGCTGCACCCAGCGATGGTCGACGTCTCGAGCGGGGTCGAGTCGTCGCCTGGCTTCAAGGACCACGACAAGGTAGATGCCTTCATGACGGCGGTACGCGGTGCCTGAACTTGCGACGCGGTTTGGCCCGTATGGCGGGCGCTACGTCCCGGAAACGGTGATCGGGGCACTCGATGAGCTCCGGGCGGCCTACTTGCGGTACCGCGACGACCCCGCGTTCGTCGCGGAGCTCGGCGGGCTGCTGGCATCGTTTGTGGGCCGCCCGACGCCGCTCTACCGGGCCGAGCGGCTTGGGGCGCGCTACGGCGTTGAGCGCCTGTATCTCAAGCGCGAGGATCTGTGCCACACCGGCGCGCACAAGATCAACAACGCCCTGGGCCAGGTGCTGCTCGCCCAGCGGATGGGCAAGCAGCGGATCATCGCTGAGACCGGTGCCGGCCAGCACGGGGTCGCCACTGCGACCGCGGCCGCCCTGTTCGGCATGCGCTGCTGCGTGTACATGGGGCGTACCGATATGCACCGTCAGCGGCTGAACGTGATCCGCATGAAGATGCTTGGTGCCGAGGTTCGCCCGGTCGATGCGGGTACGGGCACCCTCAAGCACGCGACCTCCGAGGCGATTCGGGACTGGGTGACCAACGTGGCCGACACGCACTACGTGATCGGTTCGGCCGTCGGCCCGGCCCCCTATCCGGAGATCGTGGCCGAGCTGCAATCGGTCATCGGCCGCGAGACCCGGAAGCAGATCCTTGCGCTGGAGGGCCGTCGGCCCGCCGTCGCCGTCGCCTGCGTCGGCGGCGGATCGAACGCGATCGGGATGTTCCGCGGGTTCCTCGACGACGCGTCGGTGCGCCTGATCGGCGTCGAGGCGGCGGGGAAGGGCATCGCGACCGGCCACCACGGCGCGTCGCTGGAGTTCGGCAAGCCGGGCGTCCTCCACGGATCCCTGAGCTATCTGCTCCAGGATGAGGACGGCCAGGTCTCAGAGGCGCACTCAATCTCGGCGGGCCTCGACTACCCCGGGGTCGGTCCGGAGCACAGCTACCTGCGCGATACCGGCCGGGTCCGCTACGAGTCGGTGACCGATCGGGAAGCGCTCGATGCGTTCCTCGAGTTGAGCCGGTGCGAGGGCATCATTCCGGCCCTCGAGAGCGCACATGCCTTGGCGTTCCTGGCCCGCGAGGGTGCCGCGCTCGGGTCCGAAGGACCGGTCGTCGTGTGCCTGTCGGGACGCGGCGACAAGGACGTCGAGGAGGTCGGTGCGGCCCTGGATATCGATGTCTGACGGCGCAGCGCGGCTGCGGGCCGCGTTTCCCGCCGACCGCGCGGCACTGATCCCGTACGTGATGGGCGGGTACCCGAGCGTCGCCGAGAGTCTTGAGTACGCCCGCGCGCTCGCGCCCCATGCGGACATCCTCGAGCTCGGGATTCCGTTCTCGGATCCACTGGCCGACGGCGCGACGATTCAAGCCGCCGGCCAGCGCGCGCTGGAGGCGGGGACGCGTCCCGGGGATGTGATCGACATCGCCGACGCGCTGCGCGGCGGGCCGCCGGTCGTGCTCATGACGTACGTGACGCTCATCCTCGCCGCGGGCCCCGAGGCGTTCTTTGCGCGGGCGTCCGCCGCGGACGTTGCCGGGGTGATCATTCCCGATCTGCCGCTGGACGAGGGCGACGCGATTCGGTCGGTCGCCCGCGCGGCGGGCGTGGCGATCGTGCCGCTAGCCGCGCCGACGACGACCGACCAGCGCCTCGCGGCGATCGGCGGTCAAGCGGACGCCTTTACGTACCTGGTCTCGGTCGCCGGGGTGACCGGCGGCGAAGTTGCCGTCGACGACGAGCTGCGCAGCTTTGTCGACCGGGCGCGACACGCCATCCCGGGTCCGCTGGTGGTGGGA
>JADGPG010000085.1 GCA_017882545.1 Thermoleophilia bacterium | reverse complement strand
GATGCGCGCTCGGCTGCTCGCCCAGCTCGCGGTCAATCTCGGCTGGACGTCGACAGCCGAGTCGATTGCTCTGTCCGACGCCGCGTTGGCGATGGCCGAACGTCTCGACGATCGACGATCGATCATCGATGCTCTTCGCTCCCAACAGATTTCCCGTGGCGGGCCCGACGGGGTCCGCGAGCGGCTGGATATCGGCAACCGCATGTTGCGGATCGGGCTCGCGGACGCTGATGACGGCGCGACCCTGTGGGGGCACCTCTGGCGCTTCGACGCGTTCCTGCAACTCGGCGAGGTCGCCAACGCCGAGGCTGAACTGCCCGGCATCGACCGGGTGGCACAGCGTCTGCGATCACCGTTGGCCGCGTGGCACGCTGTCCGGGCGCGGTCGGTGATCACCCTCGCCCATGGCGATTTCGAGCGGTCATCGGCTCTGGGCGCTGAGCTCGCCTACCTCGCCCGCAGATCGGGCAGCACAGTGAGCTCGCTGGGCTATCTCGCGCTACTCGGCGCCCAGACCGGCCGCTGGAGCGGAGCGAGCGACGAGCGCATCGATTCTGTTTCGGACGGTCCGCCCGCACTTCTCACCCTTCGGGCATCGATCCTGCTCGAACTGGGCCGCCGAGACGCCGCCGAGCACCTCTTCCGCTCGATGCCGCCACTCGCGTCGGTGCCCGGTTTCTTGCTGATGTCCGCCCTGAGCGCCGCCGCGCTGTTGTCCGCCGAGTTCGGCGACCGGTCGCTGGCCGCGGAGGTGCATCGGAAGTTGCACCCCTACCGGGATCTGTTCGTCACCGGAGGCGCCGGCGCGGTCGCCGTCCTGGGCTCGGCTCGTCTGCACATCGGCATTGCCGCAAGAACTCTCGGTCGGTTCGACGAAGCGGTCGGTCACCTTCGGCGGGCCGTCGAGGCGAACGACGCCGCGGGCATGGCACCGATGGCCACCCGCGCCCGATTGGAACTGGCCATCACCCTGGCCCGTCGCGCCAGGACGGGCGACCGCGACGAGGCGACGGCGCTGGCGACGTCGGTGGCCGCCCAGGCGACGGAACTCAGGATGGAGCCGCTGCACCGGCGCGGCGTCGAACTCGCGGCCCGATGGAGCGGGCGGGTCGGACCACTGACCACACGCGAGGACCAGGTTGCCCGATTGCTCGCGCAGGCCCTGACCAACAGGCAGATCGCCGCGATCGAACACATCAGCGAACGGACCGTGGAGAACCACGTCCGCAACATCCTGGGCAAACTGGGCTTCACCAGCCGCACCCAGGTGGCGGTGTGGGTGTCCCGCCGGCCGCAGCGCTCCGAGCCGAGCCCGGACCGCCCTCCCCCGAAACGAGCACCTCGAACCGAGTAGACAGACGGAACTGAGTGGGCCGACTGAGTACCTGCACGGGTGTGACAATCGGGGCCCGGCGACACGCTTGGCCGATGACGACCATCACCTCCCCGCGCCCCACCTTGACCGTCCTGAAGGCCGACTGGCTCTTCGACGGCACAACCGAGTCCCTGCTCCCGCATCCCAGGGTCTTGCTCGATCAGGGAACGATCTGTGCGGTCGAGCAGACGGACGTCGACCTGCCCGAAGCACAGATCATCGATCTGACCGGGTCGACCCTGGTACCGGGTTTGGTCGACACGCACGTACACCTTGCATTCGACGCCAGCTCGGATCCAGTGGGCCACCTGGCGGCACGCGACGACGCCGACGCACTCGTGTCGATGGCCGCCGCGGCCCGCCGAGCCGCGCGGGGTGGGGTCACGACCGTGCGGGATCTCGGCGACCGCGGGTACCTCAGCCTGGCGCTGCGCGCCGCGGGGCGCTTGGACCCGACGCTCCCGGACATCATCGCAGCCGGCCCGCCGATCACCACCCCTGGCGGCCACTGCCACTACCTGGGCTCCGAGGCCGGCACCGCCGACGACATGCGATCGGCCGTGCGCGAGCACGTTGGGCACGGTGTGGACATCATCAAGATCATGGCCAGCGGCGGGAATCTCACCCCGGGCAGTCGGCCAGAACTGGCCCAGTTCGACCCCGACCTACTCCGCGTCGCGGTCGACGAGACACATCGAGCGGGCCTGACGATCACCGCACACGCACACGGCACGCCGGCCGTCGCCGGCGCCCTGTGGGCCGGCGTCGACCAGCTCGAACACGTCACGTTCATGACGGCCGACGGCGTCGATCCAGCCCCGCCAGATCTCGTGGCGACGATCGTCGAACGCCGGGTGAACCTGAGCCTGACCGCCGGCATGGTGCCAACCGTGGGTCCCGCGCCGCCCAACCCGATGACCGCACGCCGGCCCGCCCTGCTGGCCAACCTCCGCCGGTTGTGCGCGTCCGGTGCGCCGATCACCGCCGGCACCGACGGCGGGGTCAACCCCGGCAAACCGCATGACGCGGCGCGCTGGGCGGTCGGCGACCTGGTCACGGCCGGCCTGACCCCGGCCCAGGCCCTACGCGCGTGCACCTCGCACGCCGCGCTGGCCTGCGGACTCCAGGGTCGCAAGGGCCGAATCGCCGTCGGCCACGACGCGGACATCCTGGCCCTCCAAGGAAGCCCGCTGGACGATCCGTCCATGCTGCACCGGATCACCGCCGTCTTCGTGC
Source organism: Thermoleophilia bacterium (assembly GCA_017882545.1). GTDB lineage: Bacteria > Actinomycetota > Thermoleophilia > Miltoncostaeales > Miltoncostaeaceae > CAITWD01. Next base: position 390 of record JADGPG010000085.1, on the reverse strand, counting down.
GCGGCACACGGCTCGAGTACGCGGTCCGGCCTCGTACTGCCGGCGGATTTCCGGCCGGAGATCCGTGAATATGTGATCAGATTACTGACATTTCGGCGCCGCGATGCCCGGGGATTACCATGATCGTTTGGATCTGGGCACCGCCTTCGGCGAGATGGGTGCCCAGGGGTGTGCCCGCGGTCGAACAAGTCAGAGGCGACAGGATGTTCCCAATATCCGGGTATCGACAATGTCGAACACGCCAGGTACAAGTCGGCCACAGCCCCGGACCGGAGACAATCTGCAAGTTACCTCGCTCGTCGAGGCCTCCCCCTCGGGGACCTCCTGACGTTGTAGTGGGTGGTGGAGAGGGTTGGCAACATGCTTATCCACGAGGCGATCTCGTAGGTG
>JADGPG010000084.1 GCA_017882545.1 Thermoleophilia bacterium | reverse complement strand
TCGAGACGACAGGGGACCGCCGGCCGGCGCCGGGGTTGCCGGCGACTCAATCAGCAACCCGGTGAACTCGTCGAACGCGGCGATCTCGGTGGTGCACGCCCCCGACAGCTGCTCCTCGATGTTGCTGACGACGGCGTCGGGCAGCGTCCCGCGTACCGGTCCGACGATGCGGTCGCGATAGGCCGCCGCAGCAGCTTGGGGATCGATTTCCAGTGCGGTCAGGTTCGCTACGCCGGTAATCGCTGTGACACGATTGCCGATCTCAGTCCCGAAGACTTGCCCGACGTTGGACGCGGGGTCCTGCTCACGAGCAGGACCCCGCGCCGGATTCGGCGAGTCGCACGGCGGTCGCGCAAGCGACCGAGGTCTTGCCGACGCCGCCCTTCCCGGTGAAGACGACGAACCGAGGCGGGCGCTCGAGAATGCACACGGTGCGGGCGGCTAGCTGCAGCAGGCGCTGCCACCGACAGATCGCGCAGCGCGTCCGGGCGCTGATGACGGAGCTTGGGGTCGCGCCGACGGCATAGGACGCCTGCGCGCCGACCGTTTCATCTCCGGCCCCGGTCGGGTCGCAGTTCATCGCGCGCGGACACACCGACGGTGCCGCAGGCCAAGGTCGACCGCTGCGCCTGTAGCGACAAGGCCGGCGAGAAGCGCGGCGCGTGTCCGGCTCGGCACCGGTGTCGTTCGCAGGGCGAGTGGTGCGAGGACGGGGCGGGCTGCTCGTCCGATGGTCATCAGGACCATCGCGCCGGGGAACCCGAGCTCGAGGTCGATCAGGGCTTGGCGTCCGCCGCGGATTGGGCCGCCCTGCCCGGCGACAATCGCGGCGGCCAGATGCGGTCGGCGGTCGGTGCCTTTGCCTGCTGGGGCTCCACCGCCATTCCGGGCGAGGAGTTCGTCGATCGCGTGTCGGAGCGCTGGTGCCTGGCCCCAGGTTCCGCAGAAGGCGACGGTCCCATGCTTGTCGATCAGGTAGACGCCGGCGGCGAGCCCACCGTAGGCGCGCTGCGCGGTGCCTGCCAGATCGTCGATCAAGACCGGCCAGGGGATGCGTTCCTCGTGTTTGTATGCACGGGCGTCGTCCAGCTTCTCCTGATATGAGCAGTAGGCTCCGCGCCGTTCGCCCGGGTGCGCCTGGCGGACGAGCACCTCTACGAACTGCACCTGCTCGCCGTAGAGCCGATAAAGCTCGCCCATCACGTGCACGCCGCCGCGCGTAACCGGGCAGGTGTAGCTGACGAAGTGGACCAGCACCGGTCGCCCGCGCAGGTCGCTGAGCTTCACCTGCGTACCGTCGGTGGATGGCAGGTCGAAGTCGGGAGCCGCGCAGCCGGGTGCCAGGCCGGCGCGGAGCAGTTCGGCCAGCATGTGCCGGATCCGGAAGTGTCGAAAGTTGTAGTCCCCAGCCGGATCAAGGAGGTCGATATATCGTGCGGATCGCCCGAGCGTGCGCTCGCCGGCGGCCCACGGCGGGACAGGCCGGGCCGCGGCCTCGGCGAGCCGCCTTGCGTCAGGCATCGCGACCGGCCCCCTGCACGGAGTCCAAGTTCGGATCGCTCTCAGGAGGCGGCGCGAACTCGTTGCCAAGTTGGTACGCGCGCTCGAGGTATCCGCGAATCGTCGCCTCATCGGCGACCGTGGCCCGGTAGAAGTAGACGTGCTCGACGTGCTTGACGCCGGGGTATCGAAGGCCCCAGTCGTCGATGATGCGCGTCATCGGCTCCTTCCAATCGGCCTCGTAGTCGTCTTGACTAAACAGCGTCGGGGTGATCACGAGGGCCTTCTCGTGGTGCAGCAGGCCGATGCGTCCGCGCACATGACCCTCCCAGCCGACGCGGTCAAGGGCGAACGCGTTTCCGTAGCTGAACACGCGCTCGAACCATCCCTTGAGGATTGCCGGGAAGCCGAGCCAGAAGACCGGCGCGATGAACGCCATCGCATCGGCATCCGCCACGCGCTGCCAGTGCGCAGCGGCGTCTTTCGGACCGTGCGCGCGAATCATCCGGGCGATCGCCTTATTGTCCTTGCCGCGGATCGCGCGGGCTGCGAGAAATCGCTGGATCGGTCCCCGAGCACCGTCGAGGACCGCCTGCCGCGGGTTCGACCGCTCAAGGATGTCGGCCGGCATGTCCGGGTGCATCCACGTTGCTAGGTCCGCCATCGTGAAGACCGGGTCGAACTTTGTCGCGTAGAGATCGAGCACGTCTGGCGTGTGCCCGGCGTCCCGCAGACCTCTCGTGAACTCGTCGAGGACTGCATGGCAGAACGACTTCGGGTTGGGGTGGGCGTAGACGGTAAGGACTCTCATGCCGTCACGGGTGACCCTTGCGGGACCGGGTCATCTCGCGGCGGATCTCCGCCTCGGTGATCGGCTCGTCGGGGCTGGCCGGCCAGCGGCCGAATGCACGCCATGCGTCGATCGCGAGCAGGAACCCCCAGATCACGGACACCCAGGCAGGCCACGGCATGCCGCCGTCGGTCGATCCGTCACCCAGCGCCCAGATCAACCAGAGGACGCCGTTGACGGCGACGTATCCGACAACGTCCCGGACGAACTTCCGCTTTCGCCTCAGCCTGGCGATCGCCGCCTCGCGGCGCTGCGCGCCTTCTCGCCCGGGGCCGACCGCCGACCCCGCACCGGAGTCTTTCGCGTTCACGCTCGGGACGGTCTCGCCCATGACGCCTCACCTCCACGAGCAGCCTTATCATGCAGGCTCCGTCAAATTGCACGGACCGGCATCAGGGCCTGCACTGATCGTCGCTTCCACAATTCGCGGAACATGCGTCACCCAGACGTGGTGAGTCTTCGACCGTAGCCCCGTCGACGTCGGGCCAGAACCCGTCGGGGAGCCGGTCTTCGAGGGTCGCGCCGACCGCGAACGCCTGATTGCGTCGGGCAAGAGTCGCTAGGCGTCCTCGCCCGGCACTGGGTACTCAGCACCGCACCACTCGCAATGAGTGGCGGGTTCCCCGACGATCTGCGGCGCGCTACCCCCCGGGGGGCGTACCCGCCGCGGCGGACGTCGGGCGCGGGGATCGGCTGATGCATGGGGACGGCATCGGGCTGCGGAATCAGCGGGTGCGCCGTGGGGATGTGGGATTTCGATCACCATGATGAAGTTCAAGGGCATCGACCACGATGCGCTGAAGGGCATCGCAATTGCAATGCTCTACTTTGCCGAGGCGGTCCGCACTCTGCAGCAACGCGCGGAGTCCGACCGTCCAGTCCGACGCGCGCGTCAGCGTTGGACAGTCGGACGCGTGGCATGCGGCGGCATGCCACGGCGCACGTCCGGAGGTAGAGCGTTGGTGGCGAGGCCGTGTCGTCCTGGTCCTTGAACGCCGCCCCTTTGTTCCTCAGCCGAGGAATGAGTGGAATTCGCCGAGCGGCTCCGGGAGGGTCGGTGTGAACGGTTCGAACTTGTACGGCTTGCTCGTGTCGAAGCCGGCTATTGCGGCGGCGCTCTTGCTGGCGAACGGCGTGAGCGCGTCCACCGCCTTGCTGATCGCTGTCCAGCGCAGCGTCCGCTCGTAGCCGTTGTTGTTGGGCGGATCGACGCTCTCGGCCTTGCCCTGGATGCCGGTGACGGTCTCGATCGGGCCGCCGTCCTGGACAGCCACGCCAGGGGCGACGACGCGCGCGAGCGTGCGATGATCGCTCTCGATGCCCATGATGCGTGCCGCTGTGACTCGCAGGTCGGCGGTGCTGAAATCGCGCACCCCCACCAGATAGGCGGCGATGAACGCGTCCTCAAGGGTTACGAGCACGTTCAGGGTCGTGTGTGCGTCGGCGAACATGTTCGGCGGGTAGTAGAAGGTGGTGAACGGGGAGGGCTGGTGCGTGACGCCTTCCTCTAACAGGTAGTGGGACATCTCCTCCTGGCGTGCGGCGTTCAGGTATCCCTGATCGTCGGAGGCGAGGTGTGTGAAAAAGGGCGCGGTGTTGATGATGTTGGTGTAGGTGGTCACGGCCAGCGCCTCCGCGATCTGGGCGGCTTCGAGGATTTCCAGATCGCGCTTGGTGACGTGGCCCTTGCCATGACGGTGGCCGTTGCCGGCCGCAGCCAGCGACGGCGCGAGCGCACCGAGCGGGCCGCCGCCCGCGAGCACGCCGCCACCCACGAGCACGCCGGCGCCAGTGGCGGCGGCGCGAGTGAGAAATTCCCGTCGGTCGGTTCGTTGATCGAGTTCGCTTGCGGACATGCGGGGTCTCCTTTCGCGGCGGGTTCTTTCGAGTGCGTACGGACCGGGCGTCAGAATGGATCACTCGGTCGGCTCTGCTTCTGTGCCCTATTCGTCCGGTGGGCGCGAATCGGTTCGGTGTCGGGTGCGGATCGGTTAGTCCGCACCGGTCCGGTCGACGGCGGTCACCTCTCCCGATGTCACTGCCGCGACTCGTGATCGGGGCCGACGTCCTGACCGCCGGGCGCGGGCGCCGTGGAGGCACCACCTGGCCGACGAAGTGCTTGCCGCCGACTGAGCGAGGACGCATCTCGGCTCGGTCCCCGGAGTCTCCCGCAGAGTCTGGGACCGCCCACAGGGTTCCTCAAACCGGCTCTCTAAACATCTGGTCGGAACCTGACCAGGGCGCCACACGGCGTTTAGCAGGAGGTTCTCTCGAAGCCGAAGAGGGGACTCGAACCCCTGACCTGCCGCTTACAAGGCGGCAGCTTCTAAGGGCGCTCGGCGGCTTCGTCGAAGGGCCTTCCTCCAAGTGCCGTCTTTCCCCCAGAGTCCGCGTCAGCACGAACGCCCTCAGGGGGCCGCTCCGATCCAGAACCGCGGCCCGGAGCCGAGACGCGCCGCGCAGTCGTTCGGGTTTGCGCGATCAGGCATGCTCCGTGGGTTTCGCCCCTCACGTCACGTCGGGCTCAAGGTGCATGCACGACGGCAGACCTTCGAGCACAAGCATCGTGCGCCGGCGGTGCGGCGACCGCCCGCTCCGGACTATGCCCAGGTGTCAGGGTGCTTGCGCCAGTGACGGTCGCCCGCCCCGCGTGCTTCGCCTGCCACTTCGCGGCGATCTCGCGACGACCATCCAGACCGACGACGATCAACTCGCGTCACGTCTCCGGGCACACACCGGTGATGCCGACGTCGAAAGTCATCCCGTCGGACGTGGCTAGCCGGGCAGCCCGTCCTGTCGGACGCGCGGACGAGTTCACCGCAGTGGCGACGACGCCGAGAGGACCTGCTGGGTCCCAGAGGACACAAGGCACGGTCAACTCACCAGCGCCCAGAGGACCCCGAAGAGCAGCACCGCGCCGCAGATAAACCAGACGACTGCGAGGTACGGCTGTGCATAGAGTAGGTCGTAGAGCCCGAGTCCGAACAGTGCAGCGGACAACACAGCGACGAGGCTCCATCTGAACAGTCGCACGCGGACGATCATGACCGTTATCCAGCGTTCCGTCGAGGGTGCAGCGCAGGCCGGCGCGCTGCCCATCGACGCACGCAGGACGCCACAGATCGCGGTGGCGCCGCGCAGACGGACCACGTCCCACAGGCGGGTGCCGTCACCGACGATCTCACCTCGCGAACGACCAGGATCGCGCCGGGCGGGGACCGTGATTCACCTCGCCGACCCTCAAGGGTCGTCGGCAAATGGGCTCCGGAGGCGTAGTCGGGCGTGTTGGGGCGGCCGCGGGGCCGGCTCGTGGTCTCACTCCCCGGCCCTGGTGCCTGACGTGCCGTGGAGCGGCTGTCGGGCGATCGCCGCCAGATCCCGACATCCGATGGGTGGACGGCCAGCCGCACAAAGGTCCGTCAGTACTTCGCCGGGACGTAGCGGTATGGATAACGAGGTTCCTGATAATCGCCGGGCTTCTGACGCTTGGGAAGCACGACCGGCTCACGCTCGGGCGACTCATAGGGGATCTGGCTCAGCAGGTGGCTGATGATGTTGAGGCGGGCGCGCTTCTTGTCGTTGGAGTCGGCGACGTACCAGGGCGCGACACCGGTGTCGG
>JADGPG010000013.1 GCA_017882545.1 Thermoleophilia bacterium | reverse complement strand
GAGCGCGTTCTCGATCAACGAGAACCAGCAGTCATACCGACTTCACGACCCCGGCGAGCCTGTAACGGGCTTGATCGGCAACCTCTACCCCTTCTAGGAGGCGCGATGAGCACGAGCAATATCGGGCCGAAGGGGCCAGTCACCAAGACTGGCGAGGTCGTCATCGATCATGTCGACCACCGCACCGGCGCCAAGACCGGCATCGGCTGGTTCCTGAACCGCAACATCCCCGGCGAGACGAGCTGGTTCCAGACGCTCGGATTCGCGGCAATGGCGGTGTTCGGCCTTCAGGCCGTCACCGGCATCGTGCTGGCGATGTACTACAAGCCCGAGCCGACGCAGGCCTACGCCAGCATCCAGGACATCACCAACCACGTGACGTGGGGCTGGCTCGTCCGCGGGATGCACAAGTGGGGCGCCAGCGCGATGATCATCTTGGTGTTCTTGCACATGGCCCGCGTGTTCATCTTTGGGTCGTACAAGTACCCGCGCGAGCTCACCTGGGTGACGGGCGCGATCCTGCTGATCATGGTCATGTTCATGGGCCTGACCGGGTATCTGCTGGTCTGGGACCAGCGCGCCTACTGGGCAACGGTGGTCGCCATGAACATCACCGCGAGCGCCCCGGTCATCGGCCCGTACATCGCGGACGTCCTCCGCGCCGGACCGACGTTCAATGCGCATACGCTCTCGCGCTTCTATGCCATCCATATGCTCGTGATACCGGGCGGAATGGCCACCTTCATCGGCTTGCACCTGTTCCTGGTGAGCAAGCTCGGCATCTCCGAGCCGCCGTGGTCCAAGCGCGCCACCCGCGCCCGCCGCGCCGAAGAGGCCGCCGCCCGTGCCGCCGCACGCGACCGTCGGCCGCAGGGCCGTCGTGAGGTGTCGGTCGATCCGGCACCTCAGACCCTGAACGTGGAGGCCGGCCAGTGAACCGCCAAGACCAAGAGGCGTACAAGGCCGACTACGCTCAGGCCAAGAAGGAGGGTAAGCCCTTCTTCCCGTACGCGATCTACAAGGACCACGTTGTCGCGGTCATTGTGTTCGCGGCGATCATCGGGATGTCCATCTGGCAGCGCGTGGGCGTCGGTCCGCCGGTCTATTCGGCGAGCTCGACCTTCGAGCCGCGCCCGGAGTGGTACTTCTTCTTCCTCTTCCAGATGCTGAAGATCTTCAAGAACCAGAACGCGTTCTTGCCGGTCATCATGGCGACGTTCATCGTCCCGAACATCTTGATGGTGTTGCTGTTGGCGACACCGTTCATTGACCGCCGTGCCGAGCGTCGCATCTCCAAGCGCCCGTTTGCGCTGTCGGTTGGGATCCTGGTGTTTATGGGGATGGCCTGGCTCACCTACCAGGGTGAGACCGGCGCGGCGCCTGTCGGAGGCGGCAACGCGCTGACCTTCACCGGGATCACTCCGGGTTCAGCCGCCGCTGCGGGACAGGCGGTCTTCATGGACAACGGCTGTACCAGTTGCCATATGGTCAAGGGCGTTGGCGGACAGGTGGGTCCGAACCTCACGACTGTGGGTACCAAGACGTTCTCTGCCACCTACAGCGGCAAGCTCCCGGTCCCCGTCCCCGGAGTGAAGGGCCCGACGTACACCGGAACGGGCTGGTACGTGCTGCACACCCAGTGTCCGATCTGCGCGAAGCCCGGTTCCGGCATGCCGGCCTTTGCCAGTCTGACGCCGACCGAATACGCGAACCTGGCGACATTCCTCAACGGGCTGGGGACGACCTATAAGTAGGTCGGACTCGCTTCGCGCGCCCAATGATGAGGCCCGGATGACTCCGGGCCTCTCGTGTTTTCGGGTGCACCGCAGCCGGGCGGCACCAACGCGGGTACTGCCGGTCGGGGGCTACCATTGGGACCAGTGAAGCGGATCTTCCTCGGAGTGACCGGTGCCAGCGGTGCCGCGTATGCCGCGACGGCGTTGCGGGCCATGACCGATGCCGACTGCGAAGTCGGGCTCTGCGTGAGCAGGTCGGGTGCCCACGTGATCAGCCATGAGATCCTGCGGGCCGGACGCCAGGCGCCCGCCGACCCCGACGCCGTGGTGCGCGAGTTCGTCACGCGGTCGGGCGCCGCCGCCGGTCAGGTCACGGTGCTCGGTCTCGACGACCTCACGGCCCCATTTGCATCTGGATCGTCGCTGGCACCCGCCGCGTTGATTTGCCCGTGTTCCGGATCGACAATGGCGGCCATCGCGCACGGCACCGGTCGCAACCTGATCCAGCGCTGCGCGGACGTCATGCTGAAGGAGCGGCGGACGCTGGTGCTGATGACGCGTGAGACGCCGCTGTCGCTCATCCATATCGAGAACATGGCCGCGGTGACGCGCGCGGGAGCGATCGTGATGCCCGCCTCTCCCGGCTTCTATCATCACCCCACCGACGTCAGCGACCTCGTCGACTTCATGGTCGGCAAGGCGCTCGACCACCTCGGCGTGCCGCACGGACTGTTGGCGCGCTGGGGCGAGGACGGCGGGATGCCGCCGCCGGAGGATCCGACGAAAGGGATGCGGTGAGCGACCCCGTGCCAAGTGACGCGACGGCGGGGCGCCTGCCGGCGCCCGAGGTCCAGGCGATGTTCGATCGGATCGCCCCGCGCTACGACCTGCTGAACCGCGTCATGACCGCGGGACTGGACCGTCGCTGGCGCGAATCGGCCGCCGCCGCCGCCGATATCGCCGCGGGCGAGTCCGCCCTCGATGTCTGTACTGGGACCGGTGACCTGGCGTTTGCGCTGGCCCGCCGGGTGACTCCCGCCGGACGGGTGGTGGGGGCGGACTTCGCCGAGAATATGCTCGAGCAGGCTCGCGCCAAGGCCGCGGAGCGCGGTGTTCCCATCGAGTTCGTCCACGCTGACACACTGGCCCTGCCGTTCGACAACGACAGTTTTGACGGTGTGACGGTCGCGTTCGGTATCCGCAACGTCAGCGATCTGGCCGGGGGCATCTCCGAGATGGCACGGGTCGTGCGTCCCGGCGGGCGCGTCGTGATTCTCGAGATCACAACTCCTCGCCACCTGCGTCGGTTCTATCAGCTGTGGTTCGACCGTGCCGTGCCGCTGCTCGGCAAGCTGCTCGGGCGCGACGCTGCGGCGTATGGCTATCTGCCGGCATCGGTCAAGCGGTTTCCCGAGCCGCCGGCCCTCGCCGCGGAGATGTCACAGGCCGGCCTCGAGGACATCCGCTGGCAGTTGTTCGCCGGAGGCATCGTCGCCCTCCACTATGGAAGAGTACGGCCGTGAGCGCGACGGCGCAGCCGACAGCACAGCTGGTCACACCGGGCCTGAGGGCCGCCTTACGGGCCGCCGAGCTCCGGTTGGCGACGATCGTCGGCGACGGCATCGACGCGGTGTCCGTCCCCGGGGGATCTACGCTTGCGGCAGGTGGCAAGCGGTTGCGTCCTCTGCTCGTCTTCGCCTGCGCCGGCGGGGCCGTTGGCGAGCCCGTGGTACGGGCGGCGGCATCCGTCGAGCTGGTCCACATGGCGACGCTCGTCCACGACGACCTGTTGGATGGCGCGACGATGCGTCGCGGGCGGGAGACGGTCGCCTCGGCGAACGGATCAGAGACGGCCGTTCAGGTCGGCGACTACCTGTTCGCCCAGGCATTTGCGGAACTTGCCGGCGGCGGCCGGCCCGAGGCCATCGAGATCCTGGCGGAGTCTGCACTCGACCTGTCGCGAGGTGAGCTCGCCCAGGGTCGTGCGGCGTTTGACGTGGCCCTCACCGAGGCCGCGTATCTGGACAGGGTCCGGCGGAAGACCGCATCGCTGTTTGCCGCGGCCTGCCGCCTCGGGGCGATGCTCGGCGGCGCGCCGCTGCCGGCGCAGCTCAACGTCGCGGCATTCGGCGAGTCGGTCGGCATGGCGTTCCAGATCTTCGATGACATCCTCGACATCACCGGTGACCCGATCGACACGGGCAAGCGCCGCGGCGCGGACCTGCGCGACGGTACCGTGACACTGCCGATGATCTACGCGATTCAGGACGAGCCGGCCCTGGCCGGGGCGATCGCGGCGGTCGAAGCCGACAACGCGATCGAGTCGCTCTGCGCCCGTCTGGTCGGACACAGCGGCGTCGCCCGTGCCAGGGAGCGCGCACTGGCATACGTCGCCGATGCCCGTGCCGTGCTTGAGGGTCCCGTCGACGGTGCCGACGTCCGTGCGCTGACGCTCGTGGCCGACGGCGTCGTGGACCGGTACAAGTGACCCGGGACGAGCTGATCGCGCTGTTGGAGACGCCCGACCCGCTGCGTGCGGCCGATCTTGCCGGCGTCGTGCCGGGCGCCCCCGTGACATATTCCCGCGCACCGTCACCGGCGTCATGGCTCCGCGACGGCAACATCGAGGAGCCGATCGACGCGCATCGCGCGGCCCACGCGGCCGGTACTCCGAGCGAGGCGATCGTGCGCTACGGCGCGGGTGTGCCTGCGGCCCACACAATCGATCGCCTGATCGCATTGGCCGAGCTCGCGGGTGAATCGGAGCTGCTGCGGGCGGTGTCGCCGGCGCCGGCCGAGGGGAACGCAGACCGCCCCGGATCGTGGGGAGTCGAGGATCTCGTCGTTATCGGCATCGCCCGCTATCTCCTCCCGTCCGGGACGCAGGTCCGCCCGGACTGGGCACATCTCGGTGCTGCCGCCTCGCAGATTGCGGTCGCTTTCGGCGCCACCGATTGGCAGCTCCCGGAGGACGACACGACCGACGTCGAATGGCTGGTCGGAGCGGTCGGGTACCGGGCGGTTCCGCGATGACGACCGCCCAGCTGCCCGTCCTGCGCGTGGGGCGTATTTCGGCCCTGAACATGTATCCGCTCTATCACCATCTCGAGCGCGTCGGAGGACCCCAGTTCTCATTCACGGACGGGCTCCCGACAACCCTCAACCGCGCGGTCACCCGCGGTGAACTCGACGTGTCGGCGATGTCGTCCATCGCGTTCGCGCGCCATGCTGACGACCTCGAGCTCGTTCCGGTGGCGTGTATCTCCGCGGATGGCGCGGTCGATTCCATTCTCGTCTTCTCGACCAGGCCGTTCGAGGAGATCCGCTCCGTGGCGGTCACGCCCCACAGCGCCACGTCGGTCGCACTGTTGCGTGTGCTGCTGGGACCCGAGCCCTCCTTTCGGGTGCTCAGTTCCGCCCCGCACGACGCCCTGGCGGCACATGACGCGGTGCTGCTGATCGCTGACGAGGCGCTGACGGGCGGTCGCGATCCCTTCGCGCCGTTCGTGTTCGATCTCGGCGCCCTCTGGAGGGCCCGGACCGGTCTGCCGATGGTGTTTGCCGTGTGGGCGGCCCGCGCGGACCTCGCCCCGCCGCAGCGTGACGTCCTGGGCCAACTGCAAGTCCTGCTGACCGAAGCCCAATCGTTCTTCGCACGCGATCCCGAGTCCGTCGTGCGGGCTGCCGCCGCGCGGTTTCCGTTTCCGGAGGACTTCATCGCCGCGTACTTCCGCCGACTGGGGTACGGTTTCGGGGCGGCCGAGCGTGCGGGTCTGGGCGAGTTCCTGCGCCTCGCCCGCGAGGCGGGCCAGCTGGAACAGGTTCCCGAGTTGCTTGCGGCCTAACCCGCGATCACGATCGACGACAAGGACGCCCACCTCACGATGACCACTGTTGCTCCGGACAACGACGTCGCAACCGCGATCGAGCGCGCGCTCTCGGGTGAGCGGCTGACCGACGAGGACGCGCTGGCATTGCTGCGCGGCAACGACCTGGTGCGGGTGGGTGCCGCCGCGAACGCCGTGCGGGCCCGGGTGACCGACCCGGGCCAGGTGACGTTCATCATCGACCGCAACGTCAACTACACAAACTTCTGCGTCACCGACTGCGACTTCTGTGCGTTCTACCGGCTTCCGCGCGACCCGGAGGGCTACGTCCTGCCGAAGTCCGTGATATTCCGCAAGATCGAGGAGACCCTTGCGCTCGGCGGGACCGCGCTGCTGCTGCAGGGTGGCCACCACCCGGGACTGCGGATCGACTACTACGAGGACCTGTTCCGCTCCATCAAGGCGCGGTACCCCATCCATCTGCACGCCCTGTCACCGTCCGAGGTGCTTCACATCGGGCACTACTCGAAGCTCTCCCTTGAGGAGACGATCGCCCGTCTGCGCGCCGCGGGGCTCGATTCCATCCCGGGCGGCGGCGCCGAAATCCTCGTCGATCGGGTGCGAGAGATCATCGCCCCGCGCAAGACGACAACGGCCGAGTGGCTCGGAGTCATGCGCGAGGCGCATCGCCAGGGTCTGTCGACGTCCGCGACGATGATGTATGGGACCGTCGACACGCTCGAGGACCGCGTCGAGCACCTGCGCCGCCTGCGCGAGCTTCAGGATGAGCAGCCGGGATTCCGGGCGTTCGTCTGCTGGAGCTACCAGTCGGGTGGCGGGTCGCGCCGCGGCGATGACCACAAGCACACGACCGCAGCCGACTATCTGATGATGGTCGCCGTCAGCCGTCTGTACCTCGACAACTTCGACCACTTGCAGTCGTCGTGGGTGACCCAGGGGTTGCGGGTCGGTCAGCTTGCACTCGAGTTTGGCTGCGACGACATGGGCTCGATCATGATCGAGGAGAACGTCGTCCGCGCCGCCGGCACCGCGTTCCGGCTCGACACCGAGCGGATGGTGTCGGCGATCGGCGCCACCGGGCGCATCGCCGTTCAGCGGGACACGGCCTACCGGGTCGTCAAACGGTACGCCGCCTAGTCGCCGGCGCCCGTCTGGATCGGCAGGCCGTCATTCGCCCACCCGACGATCCCGCCGTCGAGGTTGGCGACCTCGCCGTAGTCGCCGAGACCGTCGAGCCAGAGCGCGACCTGCGCCGAGCGCGAACCTGACTGACACATGATGATCAGCGGGCCGTCGGGCAGCTCATCTACGCGCTGCTGGATTTCACTCATCGGGATGAGGGCGATCCCAGGGACGTGGGCCTGGACGTGTTCGCCCACTTCGCGCACGTCGATGATCGTCGCGTCACCGGCCTGCCAGGCCTCGTAGGACTCGGTGGGACTGAGCTCGTACACACCGACGATTCTATTGATGCCGAGGCGCTGCGCGCCCGGATCAGAAGTCGATCGGCTGGATCAGGTCCCGGTCGAGCGCGGCGATCAGACGCTCGACGTCATCGCTCATGTTGGCGTACGTCCAGGTCCGCAACTCGGTCAGCAGGATCTCGGTGCCGAGCTCGACCGCGTCGTCGAAGGGCTCGATCTCATCGTGGCCGAAGTCGCCGGCGTGGAACCACTCGCAGTTGGGGCAGCGACGATCGACCTGCCAGTTGCCGTCGGCGGTCTCCTGCCAGGCCATCGGATACACCAGGTCAGACGCACAGGCGGGGCAACAGTGCAGCGGCAGGGCGGTCTCGACGGCGTCGATTGCCGCCACCGGGACGTCCTGCGCATTCTGCGCGTCGGCATCGATCAGATAGATGATCTCGATCGACTGGCCGCTTGGCAGGGAGATCTTCTTGGTGTGGTAGTCGTGCATCGCTGGCGTCCTTGGAATGACGGGGGGTGCCGTCGGCGTGTGCCCGCTGAGGTCCTGCGGCCGGCACTCTGGATATCGGCGAATGCGCGCGCGACTTGAGTCGTGCAGGTCGGAGTTTTGGCGAAATCCCGGCCGACGCCATCCGACGGGCGTGGGCGATGTCCGTCAGACCGCGACGGCCCCGTGTTCGGCGACGCGATCGGCCTCGAACGATGACCTGACCAGGGGCCCGGCCTCGACGTGGGCGAGTCCGAGTTCGCGGCCGCGTGCGGCGAGTGCCGGGTATTCGGCGGGCGCGTAGAAGCGGCTCACCGGGAGGTGGTCCGGGGTCGGTCGCAGATACTGGCCGACGGTGACCAGCTCGCAGCCCACCGAGACCAGATCGGAAAACACGGCGGTGAGTTCGGGCAGGCGTTCGCCAAGCCCGACCATCAGGCCGGTCTTGGTGCGCAGGCCGGCCGCGACCGAATGCGCCAGCAGCTCCAGCGTCCGCTCGTACCGTGCGCCCGGCCGCACGCGCGAGTAGAGCCGTGGCACCGTCTCGGTGTTGTGGTTGAGCACGTCCGGGGTGGCGTCGATCACGATGTCCAGCGCATCCCGCGACCCGCGAAGGTCGGGGATGAGGACCTCGACCTTGATGCCGGGACTGCGCTCGCGCAGTGCCCGGATGGTCGCCGCGAAGTGGGCGGCACCGCCGTCGGGCAGGTCGTCCCGGGCGACCGCCGTCACGACGACGAAGCGCAGGCCCATCTGAGCGGCCGCCTCGGCGACGTGCTCGGGTTCGTCGGCATCCGGAGGACCAATCGGGCGCGCGGTGGCGATGTTGCAGAAGCGGCACCCGCGGGTGCAGTTGCTGCCCGCGATCATGAAGGTCGCCGTCAGCCGCGACCAGCAGCGGCCGATGTTCGGGCAGGCGGCCTCTTCGCAGACGGTCGTCAGCCCCTTCGAGCGCATCAGCGCCTTGGTGTCGACGTACCCGCCCGAGAGCGGGTTCTTGGCGATCACCCAGCGGGGCAGCCGCTTGGCGCTGGTGAGCTGGGTCAACTCCGCGACGGAGACGTCGACGAACTCGAGGCGGTCGAGCGGACCGCCGGAAAGCACAAGATCACCTGCGACCAGGTCTGGGACGCGGCCGGCGCGATGGGCGTCGCGGATCGCGGACTCCATCTCGGTGTCCACGGCCCCATCGATGCGAAACCCACGTTCAACGTCCACGGATCTGAGGGTAGCGGATGGGCCGTCCCGGTGGGTACGCTCAAGCCCGCATGGTTCTCTCTGACCGCACCATTCGCGAATACCTCGAGGCCGGTCGCCTCGAGATCGACCCCTACGACCCCGCGCTGGTGCAGCCGTCGTCAGTCGACGTCCGCGTGTCGTCCGAATTTCGGGTGTTCCACAACAATCGCCAGCCGTTCATCGACGTCCGGCGGCCCCTGGCGGACCTTACTGATGTCGTGACCATGACCGGCGACGAGCCGTTCATTCTCCATCCGGGCGAGTTCGTGCTCGGCTCAACCCTTGAACGGGTGGCCATCCCCGATGATCTGGTGGCGCGTCTGGAAGGCAAGTCGAGCCTCGGCCGCCTTGGGCTGCTGATCCACTCGACCGCCGGCTACATCGATCCGGGTTGGGACGGTCAGATCACGCTGGAACTGTCGAACGTCGCACGCCTGCCGATCACGATCTATCCCGGCATGCCGATCGGCCAGATCTCGTTCTTGACGCTGACCACCCCGGTCGATCAGCCTTATCGCGGAAAGTACCTTGGACAGTCCGGACCGACGGCCTCGGAGTACCACAAGAACTTCCCCGATCAGGGGTAGTTCGCGCCGCGGCCCGCGGGCCGCAGCAGCGAGTTGGCGATCATCCCGCCGGCGATCGTCGCGACGAGGCTGATCGCGGTGACGGTTCCCCAGGTCCGCAGGCCGCCCGGCAGCAGCGCGGGCGCGTGGCTTCGTCCCGTGGCCCCGTGCACCAGGCTCGCGGCGAGGACGAACGCCACATAAAAGACGTTGGCGGCGACCCACGCCGCGAACGCGTTTAGGACGCGGTGCCGGATCGCCCGCATGCCGGTGAGGAAGCCCGCCACGATTCCCACGACAACGACGATCCCGATCCGGACCGTCAGCTCCCGCGGGCCGGCGACCACGAGCCCGATACCACCAACGAGCCCTCCCCAGGCGGCGGCGATCGGATCGATTCGACGCGGGCGATTCGTGAGCTGGAGGGCGGTCACAGCGGTCATGCTACCCTGACATCGTCTGCTGTCCCGCCCGGGGGCATACGCATACAAGCGAGGCATCGGTGGACATCCAGCCCTGGCACCTGATCGTGCTGCTCATCATCGTTCTGCTCTTGTTCGGCGCAAAGCGTCTGCCGGAAGTGGGGCGCAGTCTTGGCAGCAGTGCGCGTGAGTTCAAGAAGGGCATCTCCGGCGATGAGGCCGCGCCGCCCGCCGAGTCCACGGACGCCGAGTCGAAGCCGGCGGACACCCACGACGTCGAGCACCACTAGCGCACTTCTCGCCGCCGATTGGATCGTCCATGGCGATGGTCCGGTCACCCCCCACGGTGCCGTCCTGATCGAGTCCGGGGTGATCTGCGCCGTCGGCCCTGCGGACGCGTTGCGGAGTGCCCACCCCGGCGTCGCGGTCGTCGACCTCGGCCCGTCCGTCCTCGCCCCGGGCTTCGTCGACGCGCATTGCCATCTCGAGTGGGCGCTGGCCGGTGGGCTGGCGCCGGGCGGCGAATTCGGACGCTGGCTCGGCGCTTTCCTCGCGGCGATCGCGGTCGCCGATCCCGACTTCACCCACGCAGCTGTCGATGTCGGGGCCCTCGCCGCGCTCAGGTCGGGGACGACGACGATGTGTGATTCCGGGCCGACCGGTGCCGGCGCCGCCGCGATGCGACGCGTGGGCCTGACGGGCACTACCTGTGTCGAGGCGTTCGGTGCCGGGGGCCCGGAGTCGGTCGATGCGTCTGCCGCACGCCTTCGCGATGCGTTCGAACGCGTCGTAGGCGGCGGCGGGGTGAACGTCGGCATCGCTCCCCACGCACCGTATTCCGTCGGGCCGCCACTGTGGAGACGGCTCTTCGGCCTTCCGGACTACGCCTCGGCGACCTGGACGAGCCACCTCGCCGAGTCGCCCGCCGAACTCCTGGCGATCACGACCGGTGGCGGAACCATCGCCGATGCGTTCGCGGGCCGGTTTGGCAGTCCGGCGCAGTGGCCGGGCGCGCTCGGTGACGGCGCCGTGGCGCGTGTCGCGCGCAGCGGGGGCTTGCGTCCGGGCATGGTCGCCGCCCACTGTGTGCAACTGACGCCGGGTGAGCCCCGGATCCTCGCCGAGCATGGAGTAGCGGTGGCCCATTGCCCGATCTCCAATGCGAACCTCGGCTGCGGGGTCGCGCCGCTTGAGGCGCTCTGGGACGCGGGGGTCCGGGTCGGCCTCGGCACGGACAGCCCGGCGAGTGCGGGAAGCTACGACGTCAGGGCCGAAGCGCGGGCGTGTGGTCTGGTCCATCGTGCAGCCGGTGCCACCATCCAGCCCATGGACCTGGTGCGCATGATGACCCTCGGGGGCGCCGAGGCCCTCGGGCGGGATCGTGAGATCGGGACCCTGACTCCGGGAAAGCGGGCGGACATCGTCGCGATCGATGTCCCGACACCCATCGCCGGGGTCGACCCGCACGTGGCGATGCTCGACCCCGGGGCCCGCATCACGGGCGTCTGGACCCGCGGCGTCCGGCGGTTTGCGGACGGGGTGGTTGCCGGCGTTGACGAGGAAGCGGTCGCGGCACGTGCCCGCAGGGCCCGTGCCGGCGTCTGTTAGCGTGGTCCCGATGATTTTCGACGACATCGAACATCCCCGGCGAGTCCGCGTCATGGCGGCCGTCACGGCCCTCCTGTTTGTCATCGGGATGGTCGTTCTGGTCGTCGTTGCAGCATGGGGTACGCCCTAGTTCGGTGCCTCGGCGCCGCTGGTCGGACCGTGCGCCATCGGAACGGCGCGATGGCGGGCCGCCCGGGGTGGTGTGTTAGCGTGGGCGTCAGTGCTACTGGACGAAAAGCGCACCAAGCGCTGGGCGCGGGTTCTCGCGATCTTCACGTCCCTCGCCTTCGTGGGCGGGGGTATCGTGCTGATCCTGGTCTCGGCGTTTGGCAGCCCGTCATCGTCGAGCAGCCAGCTGATCAGCGACGCGAAGGCAGCCGTCAGCACGAGCCCGACCAGCGTCCAAGCCTGGGACGATCTGGCGACCGCCTACCAGGCGGCCAACAAGAACACCGACGCGATCACGGCCGCTAAGCATGCAGCGAAGCTCGATCCGTCGGACAAGACCTCCGCGCTGACATTGGCCCAGCTGTATACGACAACCGGTCAGCCGGTTTCTGCCATAGCGGCCGTCCAGGCCTACACCAAACGTGTCCCGAGCGATCCCGACGGGTGGGCTCAACTCGGTCAGCTGGCAGACAACGGCGGCAACGCGGCCCTGGCATATTCGGCCTATCAGCGCTATCTGGCTGTTGCCCCACCGGGCGCGACGCCGACGGCCGTCCGTGGTCACCTTCCAGCACTCGCCACGGTCCGCGCCGCGCAGGCGGTCACGACGGCGCAGCCGAAGAACGCGGCGGCCTGGGACGCCCTCACCGCGGCCTACCTCGTCGAGCAGAACCTCAACGGTGCGCTGACGGCCGCTGTGCGGGCCACCACCCTTGCCCCGCACAACGCTTCCTATATGAGCCGCATGGCCTCGATCTACACACACGCCGGCCAAGCGGCCGTCGCCGCGAAGCTGGCATCTGGTTTCACCTCGCGGAATCCGCGGAACGCTGACGGTTTCTACGATCTTGGCCAGCTGTCGCAGGCGGCCGCCGAGAAACCACAAGCGATCGCGGCCTATCGAAAGTACCTTGAGCTTGCTCCGGCTGGCCCGCATGCAGCGGCTGTGAAAGCGCAGCTGAAGAAGCTCGGCGCGAGCTAGGCGGAATCCGCCCGATTTGCGGCGGCGGATTGGTAGGATGTCCGCCCTCGGGCCGTTAGCTCAGCTGGTAGAGCAGGGGACTCTTAATCCCAAGGTCGTAGGTTCGATCCCTACACGGCCCATGATGTTGATTCCCTTGGAGGTCAGACCGATCGGATACCCGAGCGAGTGTCCATCGTCGACCCGCTTCTATCGGTCCGAACGGTCCGCGGCGAGCAGACAATCCCACTGTGCGGCGTGGACGAGAACCACGTCGCGCGTTCGACGGGCCCACCGGCTCAGGCTTGACGAGCCCACGATCGGCTGGAATCGTGACCGCGACCCCATGACAGGACATGCGCGCAATGGACGCCGAGGAATTCCGCGAGGTTCAGGCTCCGCTCAAGGAGCGGTACCGCCAGGATGCTGATGCCGCGCTGATCACGCTGGCAGCGTCAGGGGATCTGGACCCTAACGGGGTCGCCTGCCGGGTGGAAACCGGGCGTGCACTCGTCGCTGCGGGACTCCATCCTGCGACGGGCGGGGACGGAACGCTCGCCTGTTCAGGGGACATGCTGCTGGAGGCCCTTGTGGCGTGTGCCGGCGTGACCTTGCGCGCGGTGGCCCTTGCGATTGGTGCGGATGTCCACAGCGGAAGGGTGTGCGCCGAGGGGGACCTTGACTTTCGAGGGACACTTGGCGTTGCGAAAGATGCGCCAGTGGGGTTCCGGGACATCCGCCTGCGCTTTGAGCTGGACACCCAAGCGGACGACGAAGTTCTCGCGACGCTTCTACGGCTGACGGAGCGCTACTGCGTCATACTTCAAACGCTGCGCGGAGGGGTCTCGGTAACCGCCGAGGCGATCGCTCGCCCCTAGCGACAGCAACCTGTTCGGGGCGCGGGCTGTTCCGCCAATTGGCGCTGGGCGAACCTCGTTCATCGGCTGCCGGGGGTCAACACATGGTCAACAGACCCCACGGCACTCGGAAGTAATCAGGCTGAGATGCAACTGCGAGGAACCCCACCCATTACGGGACCTTCTGGACAGGGATGTACTCAGCGGCACTCGGCGCGCAGACCTCTTAATCTCAAGGTCGTAGGTTCGATCCCTACACGGCCCATTTTCGCAGATCGCATTATTCAACGGCGATCTCATTCCACCGAAGCGCGATCCGATTTCGCTCGGGGCCTCGAGTGGGAACAAAGTGGGAACGGCAGGTCCGCCGGCCACGGTCGCTCGCATGGGGCCGCGACCGCGGCCGGCGCTCGCATGGGGCCGCGACCGCGGCCGGCGCTCGGCCGGCGCCACATTCGGTCCGACGGTCTCCTTGGGCCGTGACTCGCTTCGGTCGTGAGAACTTTCTCTACTCCCTCAAGGTGTCAGTCGGCGACAGCGAACGGGACGTCACCGAGTGCCTCCTTGGTTACCTGCGCTGGTTCCCAGTCAAAGAGCACCTCAGCGATGTCATCCACATAGACGCCACCGAGAATCTGCAGTTCAAAGAATTCGTCGGCACCACACCAATCGAGGTTCTTTCGCTTGAAGTCACCTTCGGGAGGCCAAGACAAGTGGCTCGGTGCCGTGATGAGGCTCGGCGCGACGGCGCGCCTCTCCAGCAATGAAAGGCTGTCGTGCATAGTGAATGTCGTCCGATCCCGCAGCGAGTCGTTGAGGATGACCCTCGCCGAACCGAAGGTCTCCCGGAGCGTCCTCCTTGTCGCGTCGCCGCCATCTCGGTCGCGAACGTCGCCGACGGTCGCCGCGTACCCGTAGACCGGTAAGTCGGCGGGTTCCTCGCTGTCGATAGTCCAGATCGAGCGCTCGAGATCCGCTGACCGCTGAGGGTTGGGGGGACCGATCTCCTCCCGAGTCCTAAACCGGCCCCCGTCCAGGACTGCCCGAAGCGCTGTCTCTGTAACTCGAAGTGCGAGCACCGCGTCCGACAGCCACTCCGCCATCTGGCCTCGAATCGCTTCCTCGACGTCTGGCGTAAGGAAAGCCCGCAGTCGCTGCCGAGGCTCGCTGGACTCGACCTCGCGGATGAACGACTCCCGAACGACGGCCATCTGACTACCACGGATCGCTCGGGCAGACTTGCGGTCCTCGTCGTTCATTCCACGTTCCTCCTGGCGGCTCTCTTGGCACTCGTCAAAGTGGGAGTAGGAGTTATGTAGCGGACCGAACCGGACGATCCCATCGTCGCAGCAAGAATGGTGGGAACAGGACCCTGGATTGGGGGCAGACTACTGGGTCCGTGGGTCGATACTAAACACCTGGAAATCCTGATAAGCAGCCCGTGCGCCTGCGGTCACGAATCGTGTCCGAAGCGACTCTTAATCCCAAGGTCGTAGGTTCGATCCCCACACGGCCCATTCATAGACCTGCACGCCAGGGTCAGCGGGCCCCGGAGTCGTTCGCCGGCCAGACCGGTGAGCTGATCACGCCAGGGAGTGCCTTTTCGAACAGCTGTGCCAGCCGATCAAGTTCACGTGGCGTGAGCCGACCGAGATAGGTCTCTCGTACCGCTGCGTGATGGTGCACTTGGGCCCGACGAAGTGCCTCCAGTCCAGCGCGCGTGAGGGCGGCAAGTGATCCGCGGCCGTCGGTGGGATCCGGTTCGCGTCTGACGAGTCCGCGATCTTCGAGCCCCGCGACCACGCGGGTCATGCCACTCGGACTCAGCATCCGCTGCGCACCGAGATCCGACATCCGGAGCCGCATGCCCGAGGCGCCCACCAGGGTGATCAGCACGCCGTAGTCGGCGAGCGTGATGTCACTGGCCGCTCGGAGCCGTCGATCGATTTCGCGCATCGCGGTCTGTCGCAGCCGGATCAATCCCCGCCAAGCACGAAACTCCTCGGCGGAGAATGCATCAGCTTCGGGGAGCTCGTCGCGCCAGCGCTCAGACTCGTTCAAAGTACTTGACACGATGAAGTAGACCTCCCATATTATGCTTGCAGATATGAAGTATATTACTTGTTGATGAAAAGCATCATGTCGGGTCGACGTGATGTCCCCGCAAAGAAAGGCCTGATCATGACGACATTGATTGTTGACCACGAAGTCGCCGACTACGGGACCTGGCGCCAGGTGTACGACTCCGTCGAAGGCGCCCGCGCGAGGGGTGGCGTGACATCCCACCGCGTCCTGCAGGATGTCGACAACCCGAACCACGTGGTGGTCGAGCACGTGTTCTCCGACGCAGCGTCGGCTGGCGCGTTTCTCGAGGACGCAGAGCTTCGGGCCGCAATGGGACGCGGCGGCGTCGTGCCGAGCTCGGTCCGTGCCCTCGTGCTCGAAGAGACCGGCTGACGATCGGGGCCCCGTCGGGGGCGCCTCCGTGCCGCGATCCCGGACCGCGAGCCGACGTGTCGTAGGGAGGCGCCCAAGGTGTCGGCAACAACGCCGGATTCGGATGCACCGCCCCGCGGAGCGACACCGGCGGCGGGGTGGCCTAGCTGCCGGACATTCTCGCGTTGACCAACGATCACCCGACGTCTGATCCCAATCATGCGGGCGCGCGCGACGTCGCTGCATCGGACCGCGGGGTCATCGGGCGTATACGACGCCCGTGGTCGTCACCGCTGCGATGACTCCGCGAGTGCCGTGAGGTACATCGCCGTGTTGATGGCGTTGACAAGTTCGTCGAGGTGCAGCCGAACCGACCGCGGGACGTGCGCCGCGTCGCCGGCCTGTTCGATCCCCCGATAGAGGACCCGAAGCTCGGGTGTGGCGTTCGCCGGGCGCTGGGCGAGATGCGTCGAGAGGGTATCGAGCGCGCCGAGCAGACCGTCGCGCAGGAGCTCGAATTCGCGGGAGCTCGTGACCGTCGCTCCGTGGGTGGCATCGATGCGCAGCGCGTGGCTCGCTCGGACGATCCGAAGCGCGGCGGCAAGGAGGCCGCGTGCCTTTGACACG
Source organism: Thermoleophilia bacterium (assembly GCA_017882545.1). Taxonomy (GTDB): domain Bacteria; phylum Actinomycetota; class Thermoleophilia; order Miltoncostaeales; family Miltoncostaeaceae; genus CAITWD01. The sequence goes on along the minus strand of JADGPG010000013.1, from coordinate 20,091 downwards.
TCGGCCGGGGTCGATGCGGGCTCCTGGATCGATCGGCCCACGGCGGCTTCCGCCCGGGCCCAGGCGCGCCGGTTCGCGCGCGATCGGGAGGTGAGCGCCGAGCGTCGGACAGGCCCCCCTTCGACGGCGACGAACACCACCTCGAGGTACTCCCGCAGCGTGTGAAAGAGCTCGGACTCGGCATCGCGTACCGCGCCCCGAGGCGACGTCGGCCATGCGCGGTACGCGGCGGCGGCGATGAGCCCGCCGAGGATGATGTCGATGAATCGGTCCGCGGACGTGCTGATCGGGTTCGGCATCGCGGTGCTCAGGAGGATCAATACGAGCGCCGTTACAAATCCGACGCCCACCGAGAAGCTGGCGACGTAGGTCGAGTAGGCCACCCAGGCCGTGAGCGCGATCAGCACCGCGGTCATGGCAAGGTCGGGGCGCAAGGCGCTGATGAGTGCGGCGGCGAGCGTTGCGCCGAGCAGCGTCCCGAGCACACGGCCGACTCCGCGGCCGAACAGGGTGCTGTAGTCCGGCTTGAGAATGACGGCGACCGCATATGGGACCCAGAATCCCCGCGGCAGCGAGAGCCACGCAGCCAAGAGGGCGGATGCCGGGACAGCGACTGCGAGTCGGACCGCGTGGCGGAAGGCCGGGGCGTTGCGGTGGCAGTTCTCGATGAGCACCGTGAGGTCGTGCCGCCAGCGGCCAGGCGCGCGGACACCGGCGATGACGATGCCGGGTCGCCACAGTTCCCGCCCGCCGGTCGAACCTGCCGCGTCGACGAGATTGCCTGCAGCGCGGATCTGCCCGCCGATGGCGTCGAGCCCGGCAACGCAATGGGCCGCGCTCAGGTCCGCGCCGGCCGTGCCCGGGCCGATCTCACGCTCGAGCCGGTCGACGCGTTCCCGGAATGCCCACGCCGCCGCGTGCCACCCCGGCTCCTCTGCCGGCCGGCGTAGGTCGGCGGCGATCGCGGCGAGGGCCGTGGCGGCGTCTTCGAGGCAGCTCTCCACCGCCGACTCGGCGGCGAAGTTCCCCTCGGTGGCGAGTCGTGCGCGCAGACCGGCGAGAGTGGAGAGATCGAGTCGGACGCGGCGCGCCTGATCGAGCGCCGCTCGGAGTTCGCGGACGTCGGTCCGGCCGAACAGTGATGGTGATGAGAGCGCGCGCTCCGCCTCGTCCAGCGTGGCGGCGACGTCGACCGTCGACCGGTACGGGTCGCGGAGGGCAAGCGTGGACAGGGCGTCGAAGCCGTCCGCCACTTGTGTCCGCTGAAAGTGGAGGCTCGGCGGCAGGCGCAGCACGAGCAGGGCGAGGATCTCGATGAGTGCGCCGGCGATCACCAGGAGGCCGGTGTGGGCGCTCGGCAGTGGCGCCTGCGAGAACCGCCCGATCACGAGATAGGCGATGATTGCCTGGGTGCCGACGGTCGCCTGGGTCTGGCCGAAGACGACGAGCATCCCCGTCGCGAAGCACCACGGGGCGAGGAGCGCCGCATGCAACCACGGGTACGGCCCCGTGGCGGAGCCGACGAACACCGACAGCCCCATCGCTACTGCATCGATGAGCGCGAGTCGGAGCGGAAGCCTCGGCGCCCCCACGAGGGAGACCACGGCGATCAGGTTCGCACCGAGCGCCATCGCGATCGCCGTGCGGGGAGTGCCGATCGCCAAGCCGATGACGAACGCCGCGACCACCGGAAGTGCCGTCACGGCTCCGACGACCGGCCGGATCAGGTTCTGATCGACCCGAAAGGCGCTCCTGAACGTTGCCGGGACGGCCGTCACAGGGGCGCCCGCGGATCGGAGGAACGGACGAACGCCGCGCACCATGTTCGGGCGCTGCGGAGCGCCCGCCGGGCGACTGTCGCCGCCGCTTCGGCGGAGATCACGAGCCGGTCGACCGCGGGTCGGGCTCAGGCATGCGGAGGACCGTCGCCGTGGCGATGCGCAACGAGAATCGGCGGTGCGAGGATGTCGTGTCCATGACGCCGCGGTGGGGGAATGCCAGTGCCGGCCGGACATCCGATCCGGTCGATCGGAACCTACCAGCGGCCGCCGGAGAACAGGTCGCGCACGCGCTCATGCCGGATCCGGTAGCGATCGTCGAACCGGGCGGCGGCCTTGGCCATCTTGCGATCGCCGTAGAACCGCCGTGCCCAGAACGAGGACGGTTTGGCGGTGCGGACGGCGCCGATGACGCCCAACAGCGGGATCGGTAGGCCGACCAATCCTGTTGCCAGCTTGCCCTTGAGCAGGCAGATCACGGTGAACGTGATGTGGACGATGACCACCAAGGCGATGGCCGCGTAGTCGACGTCCTGCGTCACGCTGCCGGTCGACCCGACCGGCGAGGTGCTGACGAGCATGGCAATGCCGACGACGATCGCGACCATCACCGCGTCGATGGACTTGCGGCCCTCGTCGGTCCAGTACACATCCTCAAGGTGCAACCAGAGTGCGAACTCGTCGAGCGCGAGCGCGGCACCGACTCCAAACAGCAGCGCCAGGATGTCCTTCCCGGGTGACTCCGGATGGAACCGGAACTCCAGCAGGCCGACCACCAGCACGAGCAGGATTCCCCATACCTGGTGATGGACATGGACGCCGCCGATATAGACGTCCTTTATCGCGCCGGGCTCGCCCGGCTCCGTGTTGGCCTTACGGGCGCGAATGCGCCGAGTGATCCCGCGTGTGACGGCGTAGGCCACGATGAATCCGAGCAGTGCCCACACCGCAGCCGACCGGCCGGTGTTGACGAGGTAGGTGTGGTACCAACCAACCACTGGTCCACTCTAACCCGGGGCGTAGCGGCGGTGCTGACGCCGCCGGCGTGCGGACGCCCGGCGAAGGCGGGCGCTGAATCAGGCCCGAATCGACCAGGTCTCGATCACGTCGACCACACCCTTAAGTCGGCGCCCGTGTGCCGTCAACACGTACTCGACGCGCGGGGGCCGGGCGTCGGTGACCCTGCGCTCAAGCACTCCGGCTTGCTCGAGTTCGACCAGGCGCTGGGCCAGGGTGCGCGGCGGCACCTCGCCCAGCGCCTGCCGGAACTCGTTGAAGCGCACGGCGCCGGCATGCGACGCGCAGATCAGGGCCAGCGCCCACCGCCGTCCCAGGACGTCCGTCGTACGTAGCACCTCTGCCGACAGCGGCTCGCACCGGTTACACCGGTACTGCATCGCGCACCTTCTCGAGTGCGACGTCGAAGACCTCATCGAGGCTCATGACCGGATGAAACGTCAGTTGTTCGCGGACGTCGTCGGGAACGTCGTCGAGATCGCCGCGGTTGCGTTCGGGCAACAGGACGTCGGTCAGCCCCGCGGCGTGTGCCGCCAGCACCTTCTGCTTGAGTCCACCGATCGGGAGGACCCTGCCCTGGAGGGTGATCTCCCCCGTCATGCCGACGGTATGGCGGACCGGACGGCCGGTCAGCAGTGACGCGAGTGCGGTCGCCATCGTCACCCCGGCACTCGGACCGTCCTTTGGGATGGCACCAGCCGGCACGTGGATATGGAAGGCGCGGGTGTCGAAGAGGTCCTCGCGGATGCCAAGCCGCTCCGCATGGGAGCGCACGTAGGAGAGCGCAATCTGCGCCGACTCCTTCATCACGTCGCCGAGCTGGCCGGTCAGGATGACATCACCGGAGCCCTTGTGGGACGAGACTTCCACGAACAGGACATCTCCGCCCGTGCCCGTGACGGCCAACCCCGTGGCGACGCCCGGCACGGCGGTGCGTTCGGCGGCCTCGTGGAAGAAGCGCTGCCGGCCCAGTGCACCGCGGACCCGCTGCTCGTCGACGACGACCGGCGGGGTCGCATCCCCCGCGACCACGCCGGTCGCGGTCTTGCGCAGGATCTTCCCGAGCTCGCGCTCGAGATTGCGCACGCCCGCTTCACGGGTGTACTCGTCGATGACAAGTTGCAGTGCCGTGTCGGTGATCGCGACCTCATCCTCGCGAAGCCCGTTGCGCTCGCGCTGGCGTGGCCACAGGTATTCCCGCGCGATGTCCGTCTTCTCCATCGCGGTGTATCCGTCGAAGGGGATCAACTCCATACGATCGCGCAGCGGACCGGGAACGTTCTCGAGAGCGTTCGCGGTCGCGACGAAGAAGACCTGGGACAGGTCGAGTTCGACGTCGAGGTAATGGTCGCGGAACGTGTGGTTCTGTGCGGGGTCCAGCACCTCCAACAGTGCGGAGGACGGGTCGCCCCGCCAATCGGCGCCAAGCTTGTCGACCTCGTCGAGGAGAATGACCGGGTTCATCGTGCCGGCGTCGCGCAGTGCGCGGACCAGCCGTCCGGGGAGTGCGCCGACGTAGGTGCGGCGATGACCGCGAATCTCGGCCTCGTCCCGGACGCCGCCCAGCGACATCCGCACGAACTCGCGACCCAGTGCCCGCGCGATCGACTCGCCGATGGACGTCTTGCCGACGCCGGGCGGGCCGACGAACGTCAGGATCGCCCCCGAGCGTCGGTCGTCGGCGATCCCACGTTCACTCCGCAACTTCCGGACGGCCAGGTACTCGACGATCCGCTCCTTGACGTCCTCGAGGCCTGCGTGGTCGGCATCGAGGACCTCGCGGGCGAGCGCAGGGTCGAGCCGCTCCTCCGAATGGGAGGACCACGGAACTGCCAGGAGCCAGTCGAGGTACGTCCGGATCACCTGGGACTCCGGCGAGCTTTCTCCGACCTTCTCGAACCGCGCCAGCTCGCGCTCGGCCTGGGTCCGGACATCGTCGGGCATGCCGGCCGCATCGATCTGCGTACGGTACTCGTCGACGACCGTCGCATCGTCGTCGCCGAGTTCCTTGCGGATCGACTCGAGCTGCTTGCGTAGGACGTACTCGCGCTGTTGCCGGTTCGCGTCCGACTCCACCTCGTGGCGGACCTTCTCGCGCATCTGGAGTTCAGTCAGGCGATCGCGTTGGAGCGCGAGTGCCAGCGTCAGCCGCTCGACGACGTCAACCGTCTCGAGTAGACGGACACGCTCGTCGAAGGACACGTCGGGCGCGTAGCCGCAGGTGTCGGCGAGCGCACCGGGCTCGGCGATCGCGCGCAGGAAGTTGCCGATGCGCTCATCGGCCCCGCGCAGGTCGAGAATTTCGGCAACCACCGCGCGGTACTCGCGCGTGAGGGCCTCGGCAGCTTTCGGCGCGGGCTCTTCGTCGGGGCGCTCATCGACATCGACGAACAGTCGCCCGTTGATGTCGGTCCGGGCCGCACCGAGTACTGCCCGATGCCGCCCATGCAGCACCACCGCCCGGACGCCGCCCGGAATGGTCGCTGCCTCACCGACGGCGGCGACCGTACCGACGGCCGCATAGTCGGTCCCGTGGCGCGGAACGAGCAGCACCTCGGCCGCATCGCCCACGTCCACCGGCAGCGTGACGGTCATCGTCGGAAACACGACGATGTCGTCGAGAGGAATCAGAAGGAGATCACGCATTTGCAGTATTCCTTGGACTAGATACAAGAAAGATAGCGCTGATCTGATCGACATGCCCTCCTGGCCCGATGCCAACCCGTTCCGGGGCCGGGACGGGCGTGTAGCGTCCGGGCACGTGCCCCCGATCGAGGCCGTTGGCGCATGTTGGCGATGATCCTCAAGGAGTTCCGTGAGCTCCGGCGCGACCGGCGCTCAATGGCGATGCTGATCGCCCTGCCACTCCTGTTTCTGATCGTGTTCGGCTACGCGGCCAACTTCACGGTGACGAGCATTCGGACCGACGTGGTCGGACCGGATGCTCAGGTGGTTGCCGCGCGGCTGCACGCGCCATTCGAGGTGCGCTCGGTGGACGCGGCGGGTACGGCGACACGGGCGACCCAGACGCTCACCGACAATGGCGCATCGGTGGTGATCGTCACGACCACCGGAGCCGCCCCCGTTGCGGAGATCGACGGGTCCGACCTGTTTACCGCGCAGGCGGCCGTCGGGGCGTTGGCGCACCTGGCGCCACCGATTGCGCCGCGGGTGTTGTTCAACCCCGGGTTGAAGACCTCGTGGGTCATGGTGCCGGCGATCGCCGGGCTGATTCTCGCGTTCATCGGCACGATCATCACCAGCCTTGGCGTTGTCCGGGAGCGGCAGGCCGGGACGCTCGAGCAGTTGGCGGTGATGCCGCTGCGCCCCAACGACGTGATCATCGGAAAGGTCGCCCCGTACTTCGCGCTCGGCGCGATCGACATGGTTGCCGTGACGTTGCTCGGGGTATGGCTGTTCGGGGTGCCGTTCAACGGCTCGCCGATCGTCTTCGGTGCGGGCGCCGTGCTGTTCTTGCTGGTGGTGCTCGGTCTCGGCGTGATGATCTCGACCGTCTCCGAGAACCAGGGACAGGCGATCCAGCTCGCAATCCTCGTCCTCCTGCCCCAGATCCTGCTGTCGGGAATGATCTTCCCGCTGGCGGCGATGCCATGGTCAATCCGCTGGATCGGCTACGTGCTGCCGCTGACGTACTTCATCAACATCGCGCGCGGCGTCATGATCCGCGGGGCGCCGTTCGTCTCCCTGTGGCCGTCATTCGCGGTGCTGGCGGCAATGGCGGTGGTGGTGTTCGGGGCCGCGGTCATGCGCTTCCGTCGGGATGTCACACCGGACACCCGGATGGATCCGGCCCCCGGGTCGGCACCGTGAAGTATGGGCTCGACGACGTCAGTGTCGGATTCGGCGGCGGGGATGTCCTACGTGGTCTGACGATCGACGTCCCCGCCGGGACGGTCACCGCGGTCGTCGGCGGTGATGGGGCGGGAAAGTCGACTGCGCTGCGATGCCTGGTGGGGCTCGTCGAGCCGTCGGCCGGGATCGTCGCCCGCCCCCCGAAGCGGGAGATCGGGTTCATGCCCGCGACGTCGGGGACCTGGCGCGAGCTCACGGTCGCCGAGAACGTGGCGTTTGTCGGGCGGGCGTACCGCATCGCGCGGGCCGACCTCGCCGCACGCGGTCCCGATCTGCTTGTGCGGGCGGGCCTTGAGGATGTCGCCGATCGCCTGGCGGGGCAGCTGTCGGGCGGAATGCGCCACAAGCTCGGATTCTGCTTGGCCATGCTGCACGAACCGTCCTTGCTGGTGCTCGACGAGCCGACGACCGGTGTTGACGTTGTCAGCCGGGTCGAGCTGTGGCGTCTGATCGCGGCCGCGGCGGCCCGCGGTGCCGCCGTCCTCATGGCGACGACATATCTCGATGAAGCGGAGCGGGCAACGCGCGTGGTGGTACTTGACGATGGGGTGCCGCTGATGTCGGGCGACCCTCGCGACCTCGTCGGCGCCTGGGACGGGGCGGTCATGCGCGTCGCGGCCCCCCTGCCGGGCATCCCGACCTGGCGGCGCGGCACGACCTACCGGGCCCTGCGACCACCACCGGATACGCCCGGTGTGCAGCCCTTCGCCCCGGACCTCGAGGACGTTGTGATCGCGGCGATGCTCGACCGCCGGGCCTTGGTGACGGTCCCGTGAGCATCACCGGCGTGCCGCTCGCCGAGGCCGACAGGCTGACCCGCTCCTTCGGTGAGTTCACGGCGGTCGATCGCGTGTCGCTCCGCGTCGCGCCGGGTGAGGTCGTCGGGCTTCTGGGCGCCAACGGCGCGGGCAAGACGACCGTCATGCGGATGCTGCTTGGTGTGCTCGCGCCGACGACGGGCCGGGCGCTGTTGTTTGGCGGCGCCCCGTCGCGCGCGTCCCGCCGGCGACTCGGATACGTGTCGCAGGGGCTTGGGATCTACGACGATCTCACGGTTCGCGAAAATCTCTCCTTTTTCGCCGCCGCGTTCGGCGTCGTCGCTCCGGCACCGACCGGAGCGCTTGCATCCGTTGCCGACCGGCTCGCCGGTGAGATCGGACTCGGAGCCCAACGGCAGCTGGCGTTCGCCTGCGCGCTGGGGCATGATCCGGACCTGCTCGTCCTCGACGAGCCGACCTCGGGTGTCGATCCCCTCTCCCGCGCCGGCCTGTGGGATCAGATCCGTACTGCCGCCGAGGGCGGTGTGGGCGCGCTTGTCACGACGCATTACCTCGAAGAAGCGGAGCAGTGCGACCGCCTGATTGTCTTGGCTTCGGGCCGGGTTGCCCTGTCCGGCACCCTCGCGGAGATCGTCGGCGGACGCCGGGCCGTGCTGGTGCGGTCGGATCGCTGGGAGCAGGCATTTCAGGCGCTGGTGGATGCCGGACTGCCCGTGACCCTGGCGGGGCGCGACACCCGTGTCGCGGGATTCGACGGGGACGCCGTCCGCGCCGTGCTGGCGACCAGGGGTGTCGCGGCTCAGCTCGACGAGGTGCCCGCAACCCTGGAGGAGACGATGGTCGTCGTCGGAGGAGGGTAGTGGTCTCCACGGACGCCGTGTTCGACCGTCCGGATGTCCGGTCCCGCGTCCGTATTACGTCTTATCCGAATTGACGACGTCCGGGCCGAGCGTCCCCTGCGCGGCCAGCGATCCCGATCGCCCGCCACCCGGGCCGCGGAGGACCCAGGCGAACACGACGGCGATCACGGCGCCGATCAGCGGGCCGACGACGTACACCCAGTAGGCGGTCCAATTCCCGGCGATGAGATCAGGCCCGAACGTGCGGGCCGGGTTCATCGACGTGCCGGAGATCGGGCTGCCCCACAAGCCCGCCAGTGCGATGTAGGCGCCGACGCCAATCGCCCCGATGATCCCGATGTTTCGCGCGCCCGATGCCGTGCCGAGAATCACGCTCACCAGACCCAGGGTCAGCAGCAGCTCCATGCCGAGGGCGGCACCGTTCGAGTGATCCGCGGCGGGATAACTCGACCCGTACGCGGCGGAGACATCGAGCACGTGCCGGAGAATGAGCGCCGCGACTGCGGCACCGGCAAGCTGCATGACGACGTATCCCGGCACCCGCCGCCACGGGAAGTCGCCCCGCGGCGAGAAGGCGATGCTGACGGCGGGGTTGAGATGCGCGCCTGACACCTTCCCCATGAACATGATGATCGCCATCACCATGAGTCCCGGCGCGACGACGGCTGCGGTCCGGCTGATCTGCCCGGGGAATGCCTGCCCCATCGTTCCGCCGCCCGCTGCGCTCGTGCGCGTTCCGGGGACGGGGCAGTGCTCGCTGTCCGCAGAGGCGGTCGGCAGAGCCAGCTCTCCGACGGCGACCGGGCGTGTCTGGCCAACGGCGACCCCATCTTCATCTCTCGATGGTCCGTTGGGGGGGCGCGGCCCGGGCGGTTGCCGCGCGTGCTCGTGGGCCCACTGAGGGCGCGCTGTGACGGTCTGGAGCATGGACCGGCCCCGTGGCGTGTGAGACCATCGGGCCGCGTTGGCGGCGGCAACGGACTTCCTCCCTTTGGTCGACATGAGTTTGCGCCGATCTTCGCGGCTGCGACGAGAGATCAGCGATCCGAGAGGACTGTCATGTCACTACACGGGGTCAAGAAGTCCAGAGCGTCCGGCGCCGACGACGACGTCTACGTCAGCACCGACCCGTCGTTCACTGCGCCGAAGTACCGCATGCCCGATGGCGAGTGGGAGCCGCGCCACGCATACGAACTGGTGCGCGACGAGCTCATGGTCGAGGGCAACGCGCGCCTGAACCTGGCGACGTTCTGCCAGACGTGGGCGGAGCCGGAGCTGCTCGCGTTGATGGCCGAGAGCTTCGACAAGAACATGATCGACAAGGACGAGTACCCGCAGACCGCAGAGCTCGAGCTGCGGTGCGTCAACATGCTCGCCGACCTCTGGCACGCCCCCGACGAGTCGGACGTGATCGGCACGTCCACGACCGGTTCCAGCGAGGCCTGCATGCTGGGCGGCATGGCCATGCTGCGCCGGTGGCAGGCACGTCAGCGGTCCGCGGGCAAGTCGATCGATCACCCGAACATCATCTACGGCTCCAACGTGCAGGTGTGCTGGCACAAGTTTGCGCGGTACTGGCAGGTCGAGGAGTGCCTCGTGCCGATGGAGGGCGACCGGTACATCATCGGTGCCGACGAAGCCGTCACCCTCTGCGACGAGAACACGATCGGCGTCGTCGGCATCCTCGGATCCACATACACCGGCGAGTACGAGCCGATCGCCGAGATCAGCGCGCGGCTCGACGCCTTCCAGGCCGAGACCGGGTTCGACATCCCGATCCATGTCGATGGCGCCAGCGGCGGATTCGTGGCCCCCTTCCTGCAGCCGGAACTTGCGTGGGATTTTCGGCTCCCGCGGGTCAAGTCGATCAATGCCTCGGGCCACAAGTACGGCCTCGCACCCCTCGGGGTGGGCTGGGTCCTGTGGCGCGACACCGCCGAACTCCCGGACGAGCTCATCTTCCGGGTGAACTACCTCGGCGGCGAGATGCCGACGTTCGGGATCAACTTCTCCCGCCCGGGCGGTCAGATCGTCGCCCAGTACTACAACTTCATCCGACTCGGCCGCAGCGGATACACCAAGATCCAGCGGACGTCACAGGACGTCGCCAAGTTCGTGGCCGGGGAGATCGGCGTGATGGGACCGTTCGACATCATCACCGACGGTTCGGATCTCCCGGTGTTGTCCTGGAAACTCAAGGACGACCAGAACTTCACGCTGTTTGAGCTCTCGTCGCGCCTGCGTGAGTATGGGTGGCAGGTGCCGGCCTACACGATGGAGCCCAACCGGGAGGACCTGGTCATCTGCCGGATCGTCGTGCGGCACGGCTTTAGTCGCGACCTGGCGCGACTGTTGCTGGCCGACATGCAAGAGGTCCTCGACAACTTCGACAAGGAGCCCGAGCGCACGCCGTCGGGGGTCAAGCGCGAAGGCTTCCGGCACTAGCCCCGCCCGATGCGGTGTCGTCCCCGAGCGCTCAACGCGCTGATCGCGGTCCTGTTCATGGTCGGATCGGCGTGCTTTGCGCTCGGCACGATCCCCGCGTACGTCAGCGCCGTCGGGGGCACCGCCGATGCCATCACCTACTTCATCGGCTCGATCTTCTTCACGAGCGCGTCGTTGTCGCAACTGATGCAATCGCAAAGCCCGGCGATGTCACCGGATCTCGGCGGCGACGACAGCTCCCCCGCGCCGATCGTCGTGCGTGCGTGGCTCCCCCACAATCGCGGCTGGCTGGCTGCGGCGACGCAGTTCCCGGGCACACTCGCATTCAACGTCAGCACGGCGTTCGCGATCTCCAGCGAGCTCACCGCGAGCCAGACACACCGCTTGGTCTGGGGGCCCGATTTCGTCGGCTCGATCCTGTTCTTGATCTCGTCCGGCTGTGCGATCGTGGCGGTTGGGCGCGTGACGGAGCTTGAGCCCGAGATGTACTCCTGGCAGGTCGCATGGCTCAACATGATCGGCTCGATCTTCTTCATGCTGTCCGCACTCGCCGGTCTCACCTTGCCGCATGCCGCGCGGGAGATCGACCCGCGCTGGGCAAGTCTGGGCACCCTGCTTGGGGCGATCTGCTTCTTCACAGGCGCCGCACTGATGTTCCCGGAGTGGGGGCAGGCGCGGCGGATCGCGCGTCGCGAACGGCCCGCGACCACGTGATTCCGGCCAGAACGGGCGAGGCACCCGGCGGATCAGGATCACCTCGCGGGCCGTGAATCCCCGCAGCATTCCGAGGCGGTGGGTGTCGGCCGCGTCGACGTGCCGATCGCCGAGCCCGCTCCCGCGGCCACCGGCGCTCACCACCGGGCGGAGAACGTCGCCGGCGACACTGCGAAACGAATCGGTGTTGTCGGGGCCCGGGCGGATGGGGACCATCGCGTCGCCGACCGGACCCGAGCCCCCGTGGCGATCAACGGGGACGGCATTGCCGGTCGCTCGGGCCGGCGGTCGCGCGTCCTCGAAGAGTCCCCCACGCGAGCTCGTCGTTGGGTTGAGCAAGCAAGAGGGCGCAGACCGCACGGCGATGCCGATGCAGCCCACGCCACAGCTCGCGCAGCCCGGGGATGCGATCGCTGCCGGCCATCCGGATCTGAGCGGCGCCGGGCTCGCCAATCATCTGGCGCACCGTCGCGGGCTCAACGTGCCGCGCCGGTGCCGAGGGTCACGGCCACCGGCGTCGCCGGGGCGCCCGGTCCGACCACCGTAAGACCGACACGCGTGCCCGGGTGAAGGCGGGTGAGCAGCGCCGTCAGCGCGGCGGCGGTCGCGGTCGGGTGCGGCTGGCCCGGTGCGGGCGCACCCGGCGCCGTGTTGAGTCCCGTGATCGTCTGCCCGGCCCGCAAATGGACCCGCGCCGCGGGCGAGCCCGCGAGCACGCGGGCGATTCGTACGCCGCGGGGTGAACCGGCGACGATCTGAATGCCCAGGTAGGCGCTGTACGCCTGCCCACCGAGGGCGAGCCCGGGAGCAGGGGCGCCCGACATGATGCGCCGGACGATCGCGAGTGCCGGCGAGAACGGGATCGCATAACCGGTCGAATGCCCCCCGGTGGCCCGGGCGGTTACGATGCCTACCACGGCGCCCGCCGCGTCGACCAGCGGTCCCCCGGAGTCTCCCGGTGCGACGTGGGCGTCGGTGGCGATCAACCCGGTCAGGTGCTCGGCGCGTCCAACGGCCGCGTCGTTGGCGGTGACCGTTTGGTCGAGTGCGGTAACGATCCCGGTCGAGATCGTCGGTCGGCCCCCCGTCCCGCCGGCGTTGCCGACCACGCTGACCGTACTTCCGCGGACGACGCGGCGGGAATCGCCGTACGGGACCCGTGGCAGGGTGTGCGCACCGACCAGCTGCAGGACGGCCAGGTCGGCGGCGATGTCGATCCCGATCACCCGAACCCGGAGATACCGCCGCCGGTTGCCAAGGTCGACAGACGTAATCCCCGTCCCTCCCGCGATGACGTGGTTGTTGGTGAGCACGATCCCGCTGCTGCCGAGCACGATGCCGGTCCCAGCGGCGACGGTGCCCGACTGATATCCGACCGGGGTCCGGAGGTCGACCAGCGCGGGAATGATGCGGGCGGGCGGAACCGCCGTGAGGATCGTCAGGCGCCGGCGGGCAACGACGACGTCACCGCTGCGAAGGGCGGCGGGGGTCGGTGCGCAGGCGACGGCCACCGACCACGTCTGAAGTGCCGTCGCGCGCGGCACGAGCCACCCCGAGGTGATCGTTCCGGCGGGGACGTTGAATCTGTCGGCGATCGTGCGGGACCCCCGGCCCGTCGCGGTAATGCGGCACCACCAGCCTGCCGGGGCGGTCGCCGTGACCGGGACGAACTGTCCGCGTCGTGCGATCCGCTCGGGGGAGGTGATCGTCACCGTGCCGGTGGGCGGCGTGGCCGCGCCGGTCGCGGCGATCATCAGTCCAGCCGTCCCGGCAGCCGCTCCGGCGAGGGCGAGGCGCCCGGCGATGGTGCACGACGCGCGGCGTCTGGAGGCGATGGACACGGCGATCCCGGAGTTGTGGGTGGAACGGCTCCAAACAGGAGCGATGCGCCCACGCCGCCGGGATCTCAGCAGGTCCCGCGGGCGTGGGCGCATCCCGCCGGGCGCGGGCCCGGCGGGAGGGGTTACGCCAGCCCGATCTCGGGGCAGAGGTAGACGTCCTGAATCGCGTTCAGAAGCTCCACGCCGTCCGCGAGCGGCTTTTGGAACGCCTTGCGGCCGGAGATCAGCCCCGCGCCGCCGGCCCGCTTGTTGATGACCGCCGTGACCACAGCGTCGTGCAGGTCGTTGGCACCCGATGCGCCGCCCGAGTTGATGAGCGGGATGCGGCCCATGTAGCAGTTGGCGACCTGATACCGGGTCATGTCGATCGGGTGGTCCGACATGAGCTCGCTGTACATGCGCGGGTCGGACTTGCCGAAGTTGAGGTCGACGAAACCGGGTGCGGCCGTCTCGGGGAGCTTCTGCTTGATGATGTCCGCCTCAAGCGTGACGCCGAGGTGGTTGGCCTGGCCGGTGAGGTCGGTCGCGACGTGATAGTCGGGACCGCCCGCCTTGGTGGTGTTGAAGTCCGAGTTACGCAGGTAGCACCACAGGACCGTCGCCAAGCCGTGCTCGTGGGCGGCGGCGAACGCCGCCGACACCTCCTGGATCTGACGCTTGCTCTCCGGCGACCCGAAGTAGATCGTCGCTCCGACGGCGACACAGCCGAGTTCCCGGGCCTGCTTGACCGACCCGAACATGATCTGGTCGTAGCTGTTCGGGTACGACAGGAACTCGTTGTGGTTCAGCTTGAGCAGGAACGGGATGCGGTGTGCGTACTTGCGGGCCGCAATGCCCAGCGCGCCGAGGGTGGTGGCGACGGCATTACAGCCGCCCTCGATCGCCAACTCGACGATCTTGACCGGGTCGAAGTAGTCGGGGTTCTTGGCGAACGAGGCACCGCCGGAGTGCTCGATTCCCTGGTCGACCGGCAGGATCGACAGGTAGCCGGTGTCGGCGAGGCGCCCGTGGCCGAAAAGGGTCTGGATCGACCGCAGGACCGGCGTCGAGCGGTCCGAGTCGAGTAGCACGCGGTCTACGAAGTCACCGCCGGGCGTGCTCAGCCGGCTCGCCGGGATCGTCGTGCACGTGTGATCCAGCAGTCGCGGCGCGTCGTCTCCGAGCACCTCAACAATCGCGTCGATTCCCGCGCTCCCCAGTGTCCCCATACACATGCCTCCAAACGAGTGTGCGATTCATGGCTGCCATCATGACCATAACCGAGCGCGGCGCCGAAACTTGGCGCCCGGCGGCGGAATTCATCCCGTCAGTCGACGATGTGTCGTGCGGGAATCGATGTTGCCGGACCGGTCACGGCTCGGTGGCGCGCGCCGCCGATGGTCGTTCCCGCGATCGGGAGCGCTCCGAGTCCGCGACGCGGCCAACACAGCACGAGCAGCGCGATCAGAAGCACGTTCCGCGCGACCAGGATCGCGATTTCCGTCCTGTGCAGCGCGACCATGTCCCAGTAGTAGTTGGGAAACTCCATCTGCGTGAGGATCAGCACGGCGACGAACGTGGCGGTGGCGGCACGCCAGTAGCGGCCCGCCACGAGGGGGATGACGGGCAGCAGCCACACCATGTACTGCGGCGAGAGTACCTTGCCCGTCACCGTCAGACAGACCATCGTGGCCGCCGCGCCGCACATGAGCACCTCGGTGGCGCGGGTCGGGTGGGCCCGCGCCAGCAGCTGGGCGCAGCGGACCGCGATCACCAGCACCAGCGCGACGAGGGCAACGCTAAAGGCGTTCGCCAGCAGGTGCGGACGATGGCCGGCGATATTGATGCTGCCGTACGACAGCACGATCGGCACGTGCATGCCGCCGACGGTGTGGGCGGCGAGAAACAGGCTCGCGATCACCGACTCGACCTGGGGCGGGCGGCGCAGGTTGTACGCGGCGGCGTACCACGTACCGGACCATGACAGGACCGCGAACGGGATCACCACGGCCGCGGCGACCGCCACGGACGCGACGGCGCCGGCGACTGCGGCCCGCCAGTCCACCCGACGGGCGTGCCAGAGCACGAGCAGCGGGATCAGCGCAAGCGGCACGAGCTTGATCAGAATCCCGGCGGCGAGGAGCAGCCACATCCACCGCCACCGTTCGGTGACGGCCGCGTAGAGCATCCAGACCACGATCGCCGCGACAGCCATGTCGAAGCGGGCCCCAACGAGCGATCCGAGCAACAGCGGCGACGCCGCCACGATGCCGCCGGCGAGCGCCTGGCGCACGGGCGAGTACCCCAGGGCGCGCGCGGTCTGGACCACGCCGAGCAGGCAGATGCACAGGCACAGGAGCATGACCGCCGAGAAGTCGGTGCGGTAGTTGCCGGGGATCCACCACACCAGTGAGAACAGACCCGTCGCGCCGGGCGGGTACTCGATCCGGACGTCGCGGTACGGCACCGCCCCATGGGCGATCCTGCCTGCGTAGACCCGGTACAGGTTGACGTCGGGGTTGATCTGGTTCTCGCTCCACAGCGGCACGAGTTGCAGCGGAATCGTCCAAATGAAGACGGCGATCGCGATCAGGGCGCCCGGCATCACCCAGCCGTGTGGGCGCGCGGCGCTCACGAGGGGATCACCACCCCGTGTGTCGCGAGTCCTACCGGGCTGGGGCCGGAGGGATCACCGGTGCGGGCCCGCGCCGGACTCGGCCACGCGGGCACGGTCGCGATCAGGATGAACGGAAGGAACCACGGGATATACAGATAGAACCAATAGGTCATCGTGAGCTGCAGCGCGATCAATAACGCACCGGACAGTGCCGCGACGGTCAGGAAGTCGCGCTGTCGCGGCCACCAGCCGAGCCCGATCGCGGCGACCGCGACCGCGCCGATGAGTGCCAGTTGCAGGGGGCGCAGATCGGGATGCTGTCCCCAGATCGAAAACGGACTGTAGCGGCCGATCTGATAGTGGATGCTGTTCCACCAGAACGTGTGGATACCGCCGAATCCACTCAGCAGGACCACCCATCCGGTCGTGAGGACGGCAACGATCAGCCCCCCGACGTAGCGCAGCCATCCGTAGCGACGTTGGCCGCGCGGGAACGGATGCCGCCACCAGGCGAGCACGAGGATCGCGGGCGTGAATTTGGCCATTGCCGCCACGCCGAGCATCAGTCCGCGCCCCAGCGGGCGGGCGAACAGCACCAGTCCCCAGATAAGCGCGGCGGCGACGAGCTCGTCGTTGGAGTTGCTCTCAAGCGCGTACGCGGTGAACGGGAAGGCGGCCCACGCCGTCGCGAGGGCAACGCCGAGCCGCGCGCCGCTCAGGCGCCATCCGAGCGTCAGCATTCCGACCAGGCAGATGCCGTCGAACACCGCCGCCGCGGCGTGAGCCGCCGGGAGATCGTCCCACGACCCGTGCCACGGCGACGCCACCTCGAACGGGACATAGGCGAGGTAGGTCGCCGGGCCGTACGTGTCGCAGTGGCCACAGTTTGCGGGGAAGTTGCCGTACGGCGCCGCGCCCGTCGCGATCCGGTGCGCGCCGATCACACCGGCATACCCGACGTCGATGACGTTCGAGTCGAATGCGTTGAGGCTGTACCGGAGCCCGACGCACAGGGCGAGGATCGCGACTAACACCCACATCGGTGCCCATCCGTCAAACCGTGGCACCGACGGTGAGACGTCACCGTCCGGGACTGCGCCGACGGCCCCGCGCCTGGTGCGAAATTGCCGCGTGCCGATCAGCGCCATGCGCACGCCGAGGTAGATCAAGGGCGGGTAAACGAGCGGGACCGACATATAGATCTGCCCATCGTTGAACCACACCAGGGAGATGGAGAAGCTCACCAGTGCGAGCAGGTCGAGGGTGCGCCAGCTGGCGACCCGGCGGATCTCGATCAGGGGCACCAGAAACAGAATGCAGAGTCCCGTCCACAGCCAGGGGTCGTTGATATGGCGCCCGAAGGCGCCCCAGTATCCGCGCGCCATCATCCAGGCGACCTGCGGTCCGGTACGGGTCTCCTGCACCTCCGCCGTGTTGTCGTCGATCAGCACCTCGGCCTGGGTGACGTCGGCTCTGGCCCGGTTGTGGGACACGTAGTAGACGGTCCACTGATGCGTGTCCGGGTCGAATTGCGGGGTCACGCGGTACACGGGGTGATCGTGGATCCAGCTGCGGAGCGCGGCTGATCGCCCTGCCAGGGCCCGTACCGTCACCAGGGACAGGGTCGGGCGGGCGTGGGAGGCGCCCGCGACGGGGGCAGCCGGCGTCGTGTCGGTCGTGGTCGCCGACGACGCGACCGCTGCGCCGCCGGTCGTCGGCGCAGCCACGGCATGCGATGCGGCTCCGGCCAGGAGCGCCACCGCCACGAGGACCAGCGCGAGGATCCACGCCGGACCGCGTATGGCTAGCGGAACGCCCAACTCCGGGTCAGTATGAACGTGATCGGCGTGACCGCCAAGATGGCGATCGCCTGGGCGATCAACTCGTCCGTCCCGACCCGGACAAACCCCCACAGGATCACGAGGTTGATCGCGAGCCCGATGACGCTCACGACCATGTACTTGGTCGCCTGGACCATGGGGGACTTCCCACCCGTCGGGAAGGTCCACTGGCGGTTTAGGACGAAATTGTTCAACCAGGCGACCAGAAACGCGCCGACCGCCGCCGTCAGGTAGTGCGCACCGGCCCAGTGGATCAGCGCGTAGAAGACGATGAGATTGACGACGTAGCCCGAGGCTCCGACGATGCAGAACTTCAGGAGTTGGATCCACGACGCGCGCTTGGCGTGGCGGATTCGTGAGATGCTCAGCGCGGGCGGACGTGGGGTCACCGCCGGCGTCAAGGTCTCCGGGGCTTGGCCGCTGACCATGGTCCTGCAAAGGTATCAGGCGGTCCCCGGCGCCATCCCACCCGGGCCCCGGGCAGAACGTGACGACGGCGCGTACCGTTGTACGACCGAGATGGGGCTTCGATGACCGATAGCAAGGGAGCATCCACGGCCGATCGCACCGTCCCGCGGGATCCTTCGCGATTCGAGGCCCGCTTCGCCGCACGCGCGACGGGGATCAAGTCGTCGGCGATGCGCGACCTCATGTCGCTCTCCGAGCGCCCCGACATCATCTCGCTGGCCGGCGGGTTTCCGGACACCGACTCGTTTCCCGCGTCGGTGTACGACGACGTCTGGACCGCCGTCAGCAGCGGACACCGCGCGTCCTCGCTCCAATACGGCCCCACCGAGGGCCTGCTTGAACTGCGCGAGGCGATCAGCCATCTGATGGCCGAAGACGGGATGGTCGCCCAGCCCGACGGCCTGCTGGTGACCGCCGGCGGTCAGCAGGCGATCGCGCTGGCCATGCGGACGTTCATCGATCCCGGGGATATCGTGATCGCCGAGGGGCCGACATATCCCGGGGCGGTCCCGACGCTGACGACGTACCAGGCGCGGGTGATCCACATCCCGCTCGACGCCCACGGGATGTCGATCGATCTCCTCGAGGAACAGCTCGACCGCCTGGCCGTGCAGGGGGAAAAGCCAAAGCTGATCTACACGATCCCGAACTTTCACAATCCGGGTGGCGTGACGATGTCCCGGCAGCGCCGGGAGCGGCTCGTGGCGCTGGCGGCCGAACGCGACGTGCTGATCGTGGAGGACAATCCCTACGGGCCGGTCCGGTACGAGGGCGAGGCGCTTCCGAGCCTCTGGGAGCTCGACGGCGGCGCGGGCGGCGTCATCTACCTGTCGACGTTCTCGAAGATTCTCGCACCGGGGATGCGGATTGGCTGGGTTGCGGCGCCGGCGCCGGTGCTGCGGAAGATGAACCTCGGCAAGCAGGCGATCGATCTCTGTTCCGGAACCCTGAGCCAGCGCTTCATCGTCGAGTACCTGCGCCGCTACGACTGGCGCGAGCACGTGGCCCGCCTCAACGGCATCTATCGCCACCGGCGTGACGCATTGCTTGCCGCGCTCGACCAGCACTTTCCGCAGGAGGCCACCTGGACGCGCCCCGAGGGGGGCCTGTTCGTGTGGGCGACCCTGCCGGAGTACATCCACACCGGCGAGCTGCTGGCGCGGGCGATCGAACGCCACCAAGTGGCGTTCGTGCCCGGTGAGGCGGCGTACCTCGACGGACAGGGCGGCAACAGCATGCGCCTGAACTTCTCCGGCGCGCGCGAAGAGATCATTGC
This sequence comes from Thermoleophilia bacterium, assembly GCA_017882545.1. Taxonomy (GTDB): domain Bacteria; phylum Actinomycetota; class Thermoleophilia; order Miltoncostaeales; family Miltoncostaeaceae; genus CAITWD01. Next base: position 603 of record JADGPG010000013.1, on the reverse strand, counting down.
CGAGGGCGTGGCCCGCATCGGTGCCGCAATCGAATCGATGATCGACCTGCAGCGTGCCCTCGGAGGCGGCCGATGACGGACCCCAAGCGTGTCGCGGTGCTCAAGGGCGGGCGGTCCCTGGAGCGCGAGGTGAGCCTGCGCTCCGGCGCGAATGTGGAGGCGGCGCTGCGCCGGCTCGGCCACGAGGTGATTCCGGTCGATGCCGACCCGGGCCTCGTGCGGACCCTGCGCGCGGAGCGCCCCGATGTGGTGTTCGTCGCGATGCACGGTAAAGGCGGCGAAGACGGCACGGTGCAGGAGATGCTGGAGATCCTCGACATCCCCTATACGGGGTCCGGGGTCCAGGCCTGTGCCCGGGCGATGGACAAGGTCACCGCAAAGGCGATGTTCGTCAATGCTGGCATCTCCACTCCGCCGTCGTTCGCCTTCGGCGAAAGCGCGTTTCGTGAGCTCGGGGCCGCCGACGCGCTGACCGAGATCGAGTCGCGGCTGGGCCTGCCGATCGTGGTCAAGCCCGCCAAACAGGGGTCGGCGCTGGGCATTTCGATCGCGCGCGAGCCGAACGACGTCCCGCGCGCGCTGATGACCGCGCTGAGCTTCGAT
>JADGPG010000012.1 GCA_017882545.1 Thermoleophilia bacterium | reverse complement strand
TACCCAGTCGGGCGAGACGGCCGACACGCTCGCCGCGATGCGGGTTGCCCGTGAGCGCGGCGCACACGTCGTGGCGCTCACCAACATCATGGGTTCCCAGGCGACCCGCGACGCCGACGGCGCCATCTACACACGCGCGGGCCTCGAGATCGGGGTCGCCGCGACGAAGACCCACACAGCCCAGGTCATGGCGCTGGCACTCCTGGCGCTGAAGCTGGGGCGCCTCAAGTGGGCCCTGACCGAAGCCGGCGCGACCGATCTCGCCGAAGATCTCCGCCGTATCCCGGATCTGATCGAGGCGTATCTGGCCTCGGACGGTCCGGCGCACGTGGCAGAGGTCGCCCGCCGTTACCAAGAGCACGAGTTCTTCCTCTATCTCGGGCGCCACGTGGGCGTGCCGGTGTGCTTCGAGGGCGCGCTCAAGCTCAAGGAGATCAGCTACATCCCGACCGAGGCCTATCCGGCCGGCGAGATGAAGCACGGCCCGATTGCACTCTTGGATGAGGGGTCACCGGTGGTGGTGGTCGCCCCCGACGGGCACGTGTTCGACAAGGTGGTCTCGAACATCCAGGAGGTCAAGGCCCGCGGTGCTCGTGTCATCGCCGTCGCGACCCAGGGCAACCGCGAGATCTCCCAGCACGTCGACGAGGTCCTGTGGACCCCGAAGACCCCGGCGCTGCTGTCCGCGCTGACGACCGTGATCCCGCTGCAGCTGTTCGCCTATGAACTGGCGACCGCGCGCGGGCTGAACGTCGACCAGCCGCGCAACCTCGCCAAGACCGTCACGGTCGAGTAGGCCACTCGTGGCGGTCATCGGCGTCGGCATCGACCTAATCGAAATCGATCGGATCGCTGCGGCGTTGGAGCGCCGGTCCCGCTTCGCCGCGCGGTGCTTTACGGAGCGGGAGGCCGCCTACTGCGCATCGCGCGCATTTCCCCCCCAGCACTTTGCGGCGCGCTTCGCGGCCAAGGAGGCCGTCGGCAAGGCCCTTGGGATCGGGATGACGCGCTGGCGCGAGGTCGAGGTGGTGCGCCACGGGGGTCCGCCGCGGATCGCCCTGTCGGGTCGCTACGCACAACGGGCCGAGGCGCTGGGCGTCACGGCGATCACGGTGTCGCTGACCCACAGCCGCGGAATGGCCGCCGCGGTGGCCGTTGTCGAAGGGCCCGCCGACGGCTGAGATCATGGTCCCCGTGTCCGCGTCGTAGGATTGGGGGGTGCCCACCGCCCAATCACGTGTCCCGCACCCATTGCCCGGCCTCTCACCGCTGTTCGGCGCCGCGGCGCTTCGGGACGCCGACGCCCAGGCGACGCGGCGGTTCGGGCTGCCGTCACTGGTCTTGATGGAGCGCGCCGGGCTCGAGAGTGCACGCGCGATCATGGCGCGCTGGCCCGACACCGGACGCGCGGTGGTCATGGTCGGCGCGGGCAACAACGGCGGTGACGGCATGGTCGTCGCACGCCACCTGGCCGAAGCCGGCTGGCGGGTCGGGATCGTCTCGCCGGACGGACGCGCGCCGACGACGCCCGATGCCCACGCGATGAGCAACGTCGCGCTCGCGATGGGGATCGCCCTCGGCCCGTTCGACGCCGACGCCCACCGCCCGGAGGGCGCGATCCTCGTCGATGCGCTGTTGGGAACGGGCACCAAGGGGGCGCCGCGTCCACCGCTGGAGGCCATGGTCGAATGGGCCCTCGGCTGGCCCGGACCGGTCGTCGCCCTCGACGTTCCGACCGGCATCGACGCCGACAGCGGTCGCCGGGAGGGCAGGGCAATCCGTGCCGACCTCACCGTGACCTACCACGGCGACAAGCCGGGCCTGCACGTGCACCCCGGCCGTGCCCACGCGGGTGACGTTCTCGTCACCGACATCGGGATCCCGAGCGCGCTTGTCTCCGAGCCGGCGGCGTGGCTGGCGGGCGACGCCGCCGCGGCCGCGATTCCGCCGAAGGCGACCGCGGGGGAGAAGTACGGCGCCGGCGCGGTACTGGTGGTCGCGGGCGCGCCCGGACTCACCGGCGCCGGGATCATGTGCGCGCAGGCCGCGATGCGCAGCGGGGCGGGCCTTGTCGTCGCCGCCGTGCCCGCTGCTGTCCATGCGCTGATGGCACCGGCGATGCGGGAGGTGATGTGCGCGCCGATTCCCGACGTCGCGGGGGCCTTCGGGGTCACATCGCTGGAGGCCATCGCCGCCCAGGCCGGCCGTACGGGCGCGGTCGCGTTGGGGCCGGGAATCGGGCGTGCCGGCGGGACGACGGCAGCCGTGCTCGGCCTGCTGGAGAGACTGGAGCAGCCGGTCGTCGTCGACGCGGACGGGCTCTGGCACCTGTCCGGTCAGCTGGAGCTTCTGCGGGCGCGATCTGCGCCGACCGTGCTCACCCCGCATGCCGGCGAGGCCGCGCGCCTGCTCGGCTGCACGCGCGCCGACATCGACGCCGACCGCCTCGCGGCGGCGGCACAGCTCGCCCACGATGCCGGAGCGGTCGTCACGCTGAAAGGCCCTGGCACGATCGTCTGTTCGCCCGAGGGCCTCGTCAGTATCGCCGCCGCCGGCGGCCCCGAGCTGTCGACGGCCGGCTCCGGCGATGTCCTGACGGGTATCACCGCCGCCGCGCTGGCCAAGGAGATGCCCGCTGCCGCGGCCGCGATCGCGGCCGTGAGCCTGCACGCGCTTGCGGGCCGGCTGGCCGGACGCGGCGACGGCACGATCGCCGGCGACCTCATCGACGCGCTGCCGTCCGCGATCGCCAGTGCCCGGGGGAGCGCGTGATCGGGACGGTCGAACGCGCCCATGCGCGGATCGATCTCGCCGCCTTGGCGGCGAACGTACGCAGACTGGCCCAGGCGGCCGGTACCGCGCGCCTGATGGCCGTCGTCAAGGCCGACGCCTACGGGCACGGTTCGGTGCCGTGTAGCCACGTCGCCATCACGGCCGGCGCGCGCGCCCTCGGGGTCCACACGGTCGCCGAAGCCGAACAGCTACGCGATGACGGCCTGCACGTACCGATCCTGGTGATGGGCCCGCTGACCGGGGCCGAGTGGGCGCGCGCGGCCGCCACCGGCGTCGAGATCGTGGCCTGGACGCCCGAGGCGCCCGCGGCCGCCGCCGCCGCGGGCATCCGCGCGGTGCATCTCGAGCTGGACTCGGGCATGGGGCGTCTGGGGGCGCGCCCCGAGGACGTCGCCGGGCTCTGCGACGCGGCCCGGGCCTCCGGGGTCGCGGTCGCCGGGATCATGACCCACTTTGCGACCGCCGACGACCGCGAGGGCGAGCAGTCCGGCTTCTTTCGGGAACAGCTCGTGCGCTTCCGCGCGGCAGCGGCGGCCCTGCGCGACCAGTTTCCTGACGCGGAGGTCCATGCGGCCAACTCGGCGGCAACCCTGCGCGATCCCGGCGCCGCGTTCGACATGGTGCGCTGCGGGATAGCTCTCTACGGCTGCTCGCCGTTCCACGACGCGCCGGAGCGGGACGGACTGTCCCCGGTCATGAGCGTCGTCTCGTACCTGGCCATGGTCAAGACCATCCGATCGCGCGACAGCGTCGGATATGGACGCACATGGCGCACCGAGCGCGGCACCCGGCTGGGGCTTGTGCCGCTCGGGTACGGCGACGGGTACGCACGCAATCTGGGCAACAATGCCGAGGTCCTGGTCGGCGGGCGCCGCGTGCCGGTCGTCGGCGCGGTGTCGATGGACCAGCTGACGGTCGACCTCGGCCCGGAGAGCGCAGACGCCGTCGGCGCGCCGGTGGTCGCACTCGGGGTCCAGGGCGCCGACCGGATCACCGCGGAGGAGCTTGCCGCCCGGCGCGGGACCATCAACTACGAGATCACCTGCGCCGTCGGTCCGCGCGTGCCCCGGGTGTACGTGGGGTGAGCATCCAGGATCTGCGCGCCCCCCTGGCCGTGCTCGGCGACCGGGCCTGGGTCGTGGGGGGCGGGGTGCGCGATGCCCTGTTGGGGCGGCCGATCGCCGACGTCGATGTCGCGTTCGACGGTGACGCCGAAGCCGCGGCCGGACGCCTCGCCCGCGCCCACGGCGCGAGCCGCTTCCCGCTCTCGAGCGCATTCGGTGCATGGCGACTGTCGGGTGGCACGCTGCCCGTGCAGGTCGACATCACCCCCGTGCAGGGCGGGTCGCTGGCGGCGGATCTTGCACTTCGCGACGTGACCGTCAACGCGATGGCCCTGCCGGTGACGGGCCCGGCCGAGATCGTGGATCCACACGGAGGGCGCGCCGATCTTGGCGCGCGGCGTCTCCGCGCGGTCGGGGTCGACGTCCTTCGGGCCGATCCGGTACGTGTGCTGCGCCTGGCGCGCCTGGCCGAGCAGCTGGGGTTCGACATCGTGCCCGGCACGGTTGCGCTTGCCCGCGCCGCGAGCCCGCACCTCTGGGAGAAGGCACCGGAGCGGCTCCGGGACGAGGTGTACCGCATGATGTGTCTTCCGGCCGCGTGGCGGGCGTTTGCGCGCCTGGACGCCATCGGGGGCCTCGCGGTGCTCGTCCCCGAGCTGGACCGGGCACGGGGTCTCGACCAGAGCGACTACCACCACATGGACGTGCTCGGTCACACCCTCGAGGTCGCCGAGCACTGCTGTGCGCTGCGCGCCGATCCGGCGTCGGTGTTCCGCGCGGACGGCCCTGCCATCGCGGCGATTCTCGATGAGCGCGTGGGCGACGGGCTGACCCGTGGCCAGGTGCTTGCGCTGTCGGCGCTTGTGCATGACATCGCCAAGCCGGCGGCGCGCGGCGAGCTTCCGAACGGGCGGGTCACGTTCTTTCATCACGACCGGCTCGGGGCGGAGATGGCCGACGACCTGGCCCGACGCCTGCGGACCGCGACGCGAATCCGGGAGGTGGTCGTCATGTGCGTGGCCGAACACCTGCAGCTGGGGTTCATGGTGCACCGACAGCCGCTGTCGATGCGGACGCTCGACGAGTACCTGCGCCGGACGGCGGCGGCCCCGGTCGAGATGATCCTGCTGACGGTCGCCGACCGGCTCGCGACCCGCGGGCCGCGGTCGTCCGAGATCCAGATCACCCGGCATCTCGCGCTCGCGCGCCAGGTGATGCGGACCTACCTGGATATCCGTGCCCGCGAGCCGATCCTCGCGCCGATCCCCGGCGACGTGCTTGCGCGCCGTCTCGGACGGCCGCCCGGTCCGTGGTTGGCGCAGGTGCTCGCCGAGATCCGGATCGCTCAACTCGGGGGGCCGGTCGACGCGCGGCGCGCGGTCCGGATCTCCGAGCGCTGGCTCGCCACCCACCCGGACGCCTAGCGAGCCGGAATCGCGCCGCGCCGCACGTGCCCGCGACACGGTCGGCCAGCGGTATGGTGGCGGTGATGGTCCGGCTGACCCGCATCTACACCCGTCACGGCGACGATGGCGACACGCACCTCGGCGACTTGAGCCGTGTCCGCAAGACCGCCGCGCGGGTCTGCGCCTACGGGGACGTCGACGAGACCAACAGCGCGATCGGCCTGGCCCGTGCGTTCGGCGTGCACGCCGAGTACGACGGCTGGCTCGCGTCGGTCCAAAACGATCTGTTCGACCTGGGAGCGGACCTGTCGGTGCCCGGCATCACACCCCCGGCCGAGGGAGCGAGGCTTCAGGTGACCGCCGAACAGGTGGCGGGACTCGAGACCTGGTGCGACCGTGCCAACGCCCACAGCGAGCCCCTCACCAGCTTCATTCTGCCCGGTGGCACGCCGCAGGCGGCCGCGTTGCACGTTGCGCGCACCGTCTGCCGGCGCGCCGAGCGCAGCGTGATCGGGCTGGCCGACCAGGAGTCGGTCAACCCCGAGGCGGTGCGGTATCTGAATCGCCTGAGCGATCTGTTGTTCATCCTCGCGCGCGCCTGCAACGCGTCGGCGGACGGCGACGTGCTCTGGCGGCCCGGTGGCGGTCGCGAGATGCCGCCGGGCTAGTAGCGGCGGGCCATCGCGTAGCTGGTGCGCCAGGGCGCTCCGTAGAGCGATGCGATCATGACGCGCTGCCGCGGCCCGGGGGCGTGGATGAACTCGCCCCCACCCAGGTACAGCCCGACGTGGACGATCGCTCCGCCGGCTCCCGCAAAGAAGACTGCGTCACCCTGTTTGAGTGCTTGCGGGGCGACCTTGATGCCCGCGGTCGCAAGCCCGGCCAGCGTGCCCGGCAGATTGACGCCCTGGTCTTGGTAGACGGTCTGTACGAGCTGGACGTCATTGAGGCCATTCGGGCTTTCCGCCGGGCTGGGAACACCGATCAGGCTGAGCGCCGTCTGCGCCGCCGCGGGACCTTTGGTCCCGACGGGCGGTGTCACCGGCGCCAGTGAGATCAGGGAATTAGACACCCCCGTCATCACCGATCCCGACGGATTGCCGCCGAGTTGGGCGAAGTAGCGGTCCACGTTGTTCTGCCAGTTGCTGTTGAGGCCGCCCGGGTCGTTGGCGACGCCGAGCGGGGCCCACCGCGCTTGGATCTGCGGAATCGTGATCAGTCCGGCGCCGCGGTACAGCGGGCCGCCCAGGTTCGTGGCGGCGCCCTGGATGGCCGCGCTCCAGCTGGGGAAGTGGATGTTCGGCCCCAGACCGAACGGGTTGTGGATCGCCTGCGAGGGCCCGTAGGTGCCGAACGAGGTCTCGGCCCCGCTGATCGCGACGATGAACCGCGGGTCGACACCCTCGGCCTCGCCGTCGGCGACGAATACGGCGCCCAACCCGGTCAGCGGGCTGCGGACGTTCGCCAGGAAGCCGTCGATTGACCCGGCCAGCGTGCCCGGTGCGGGCAGGCCCGCCGTTGCGAGCGTGCTCAGCAGCGGCGGCGTCGTGCTCACCAGGGCGCTATTGAGCGCGGCGGCCCGGGCATCGGCGGCGGCCTGCTGGGCGATTGCCCGCGTCAGGATGCGCTGTTCGACCGCCAGCCGGGCGATCAGGACCGTCTTGCGGGCCTGGAGTCGGGACTGCTGGATCTCGAGCGACGTGACCTCGACGGGTGACGGTGCCGTCGACAACGCTGTCCGGACCGAGGCCAGCGTTGTGGATGCCGCGTCGATCAGGTCCTGGGTCGCCAGCACATCGGCTTGCGCGACCTGGACGCTTGGAAGTGGTGCGGGCGTTGCCGCCGCGCCACCCGCCATGGGCCCGACCAGCAGGCCGGCGGAGGCGGCGATGGCGAGACGCACGGAGATGGGAGCCCGTCGAGACATGCAGAATGGCTATCGCCAGATCCGCTCGGGTTCTTGAGTCGGCAGGGGCCTCGAACGGGCGGTTCGCTACGCTGCGCGTCGTGCCCGTCGCGATCCTGATTGCCGGCCACGGGGATGCCCGCGATGCGGTCGGCCTATTCCTGGCCGGACGCGGGTGGACGACCCTGCCAATCGATCCGGACCCTGAGGTCGTCCGCGGCACGGTTGACGGTCTCGAACCCGGCCTCGTCGTGATCGACTTCCGCGGCCCGACCGACGCCGCGATCGCCTGCCTGGGCCGGCTCGCGGGCGCCGCGCCGCCGGTCTATCTGATCAATGCGCCCGAGGGGATCCCGTCGGATGGCGCGCGCGTGATCCGCGCCACCGGGCCCGCAGACGTTCCTGGAGCGCCCGACCGACCGGCACCTCCGCACCCGATCTAGGGTCGGACGGCTCCGTCCGGGGTGCCCAGGGACGACAGCGGCGTGTTCTCGACGAATGCACCGGTGTGCGGGGCCTGGACCACCATGCCACCGCCGATGTACATCGCTTCGTGGGAAAGCCCATAAAAGAAGACGATGTCACCGGGCTGCAGTTGACTGATCGGCACCCTAGGGAACATGTTGAACTGCGCCACCGTGTAGTGGGGCAGCGACCTGCCGATTTGGGCGTAGGCGTAGGCGACAAGACCGGAGCAGTCGAAGCCGGACGGTGACTCGCCGCCCCAGACGTACGGAACGCCGAGGTAGCGCTCGGCCACCGACACGGCGGCGGCGTTGCCCGAGCCCGATGGCAGGTTGATCGGCGTCTGCGCGCCGCTCGACGACTGGGGTGCGGTCAGCTGCTGGGCCGCTGCGGCACGGGCGGCGGCACGCTGGGCGGCTGCGGCGCGGGCGGCGGCGGCCTGTTGGGCGGCGATCTGCGCGCGCAGGTTGGCCTTGGCGTGATCGAGGACCTGCTGCTGCTGGTTGAGCAGTCCCAACACCTTGGACTTCTGTGCGGACGCGTTGGCCACCTGCTGGGCGGCGGTCTTCTGCGCGGCCTCGAGCTGGACGCGCGCCGTCTTGAGGCGGGTCAGCGTGTCGCGGACGCCCGTGACGACCCGGGCGTCTTCCTTGCCGATGTGCTGCACCAGGTTTGATGTGTCCACGATCGACGTGATGTTCCCGCTGGCAAGCAGGACCTGCACGGGGCTCGGCGTCGGCGTTGCGTAGAGCTCACGAAGCCGCGTTGCCAGGACGCCCTCTGAGCGGACGAACTGCACCTTGTTGTTCTTGATCGCCGCCGTGTTCTCCACGATCTGATGGCGCGCGGTCTGGAGGTGCCACATCGCACCGTCGTAGTTGTTGACCGCGACGGAGGCCTGATAGTTGATGCTGTTCAGGCGGTTCTGCAGCTGCGCAATCTGCGCTTGCTGGCCCTGAACGGAGGACGGCTGACCGAGGGTCACCATCGGGATGGCGAGCCCGGCCCCAAGCCCTGCGATGCCAAGGAGCACGGCGCGGCGCCGGGTGAGGAGTACGCGACCGATAGAGATAAGCGCGCGTCCTTGCTCGGGAGCGATACAGGCCTGTCACGTTTCAACCGACCGCGGAGCAAGCTAGCAAGCATCAAGAGAAGGTCAAGCGGGCTGACCCCGGGTATTCGGGTATTTCGCCGTCGCGGGCGCCCCGGGGGGCGCGGCGGCGTTGCGTGCAGGCAAACTCCTGCACGTAGTGGAAAACTGCCGAGATCGTCGGCCCGGTGGGGATTCCGGGATCGGCGCCCGGCGAGGGCGGAACCGGGGCAGAGACCGCAGGCGCCGCGATACGCTCGGAACGTTAAGACTTCGCAAACAAAAAGTTCTGTGACGTGAAATGCCCGTGATCCGGGTCGACGACCGCCGCCGGAGGGTTC
>JADGPG010000083.1 GCA_017882545.1 Thermoleophilia bacterium | reverse complement strand
TTCGTCGCGTCCGAGTCGATGGCGGAGTTCGTCGCGTCACTGGAGCGACCGCGCGCGATCATCATCATGGTGAAGGCGGGTGCTCCGACCGACGACGTGATCGACGAACTCGTCCCGCTGGTGGACGCGGACGACATCATCATCGACTGCGGCAACGCTCACTTCATGGACACCCGACGGCGTGAAGCAGCCCTCCGCGGCCGCGGGATCCATTTCGTCGGCTGTGGTGTGTCCGGCGGCGAAGAGGGTGCCCTGCTCGGTCCTTCGATCATGCCGGGCGGGTCGAAACAGTCCTATGAGAAGCTCGGCCCGATCTTCGAGTCGATCGCCGCACAGGTCGACGACACCGCGTGCTGCGTGCACGTCGGGCCGGACGGTGCCGGGCACTTCGTGAAGATGGTGCACAACGGCATCGAGTACGCCGACATGCAGTTGATCGCCGAGGCGTACGACCTGCTCCGAGCGGGCCTCGACGCGTCCGCCGCCGAGATCGCCGACATCTTCCGCGAGTGGAACGAGGGCGACCTGGAGTCGTTCCTCATCGAGATCACCGCCCAGGTGCTCTCACAGGTGGACGAGGCGACCGGCTTGGCGTTCGTGGACATCGTTCTGGATCAGGCCGAGCAGAAGGGCACGGGACGTTGGACGGTGCAGAGTGCGCTCGATCTCGGCATCCCGATCACCGGCATCGCCGAGGCGACGTTCGCGCGTGCGTTGTCGGGTCACGGCGAGCAGCGCGGGCCGGCGCGGTCGACGTTCGGTTCGTCGGTCAACTCGCTCGGCATCACCGACCGCGACGCGTTCATCGAGGACGTCCGCCGCGCGCTGTACGCGTCGAAGGTGGTCGCATACGCGCAGGGCTTCGACCACATCTCGGCGGGCAGCACCGAGTACGACTGGGACGTCGACCGTGGCGCGATGGCCACTATCTGGCGCGGTGGCTGCATTATTCGTGCGCGGTTCCTGAACCGGATCCGGGAGGCATACGAGTCCGACCCGGACCTGCCCTCGCTCCTCGTCGCGCCGTACTTCGCATCCGCGGTCCTCGACGGCGTCGACTCGTGGCGTCGCGTGGTGTCCTCGGCGGCGCTCGCCGGGATTCCCACGCCGGCGTTCTCGTCGTCGCTGGCCTACTACGACGGACTGCGTCGCGACCGACTGCCGGCCGCCCTTATCCAGGGACTGCGTGACAACTTCGGGGCCCACACCTACAAGCGGGTCGATCGGGACGGAAGTTTCCACACCGAATGGGCGGGCGACGGCAAGGAACATGACGCGTAGCGCTGTCCGCCCGCGCCGCGTGCATGATCGCGGCGTCCGGGGTGGCCGCGCGCCCGCGGTGCGGCACCGCATCCTTGCGATGAAACATCAAGGGCCCCCCAACTTTCGCGTTCTCGGGGGCGACCGAGCGCGCATATACCATAAGTTGTGTCAATGTCCGCCATGCTTCACAGCTGCAAGCCGGTGATTTACAGATTTCGCCGCCACTTCACCGTGGCGCTGGTCCTTGCCACAACCGCTTCGGCTCTGGCGAACGCGCCGACCGCTCGCTCCGGGCCTTCCCCCCGCGGGTCCGTCGCGGTGATAGTGCAAGCCCGGCCAGGCGCCGCATCGACCGTCGCGGCACGCGTAGGCGCCGCAGGCGGTCGCCTGACCCGACCTCTGCCACTCATCGGCGGCTTCGCCGCTCGAGTGCCCAGTTCGGCGCTCGCCGCACTCCGTGGTGCCCCCGGCGTCCGCGCGGTGACCCCCGACGGTCGGGTTGACGTGCAAGCGGCGGCCAGCACGGCCGCGGGGGTGAGCGCGTCACCGGGCGGAGCGATCACCTCCGATTACGTCCAGGCGTTGCGTGCAGACAAGGTGTGGCAGGCCGGTGACCAGGGGGGAGGGGTCACCGTCGCTGTGGTCGACACCGGCGTCTCCCCGGTGGCCGATCTCGCCGGCCGGCTCGTCACGGTCGTCGACGATGTCACCGGTCGTAGCGGCCCCTGCGAGAACCTTTCCGGCGAACCCGACTGCTCGGATAACTACGGACACGGCACATTCGTCGCCGGAATCGTTGCGGGTAATGGTGCTGCCAGCGGGGGGAAATGGACCGGTGTCGCACCCCAGGCAAAGATCCTCTCGGTCAAGGTCGCGGGGCGTGACGGGGCTACCGATGTGAGTAACGTCCTGGCTGCTATCCAGTGGGTCGTCAGTTTCCGGGCCCGCTACAACATTCGGGTCCTCAACCTCTCACTTGCCACCGACTCCACTCAGACGTATCGGAGCGACCCATTCAACTATGCCGTCGAACGAGCCTGGGACGCCGGCATTGTCGTCGTCGTCTCTGCAAGCAATCGCGGCCCGGCGCCCGGGACGATCTCCAAGCCCGGCGATGACCCGCTCGTTGTGACGGTGGGCGCGATCGACGACGGCGGCACTGCCGATATCGGCGACGACGCCCTGCCTGACTTCACCGCGCGCGGGCCGACGCCAGCCGACGGTCTGGCGAAACCTGACGTCGCCGCCCCGGGGGCGAACATGGTCTCCCTGCGGTCCGTGGGAAGCACGATCGATCGGGCTTATCCGGACTACATCGACGGTGCATACCATCAGGGCAGCGG